>JBHPCZ010000169.1:0-5910 GCA_042573625.1 Thermodesulfobacteriota bacterium | reverse complement strand
GAAACGAGGATTTCCTCAGCAAGGCACCCGAAGAGATCGTTGAAAAAGTTAGAGAAAAGCGCGACATCCTTTTTGAAAAACAGCGCAAATTACAGACAAATCTCGACAAGATCAGAGCGGTTGAGATCTGAACTGAAAAACGGGCGCTAACCCCGTTAATGATCCGGAAACCCAATAAGATACCGCAAAGATAAGGGACTATAGAGGTACTATTTTATCATGCACTCCGTACAACATCTCATTGAAATAGCGCTGAAAGAGGATATCGGTTCCGGCGACATCACCACAGAAAACCTCATCGAGCCGGAACTTGTGGGCAGAGGTTCAATCATTGCCAAAGAGGTCCTTGTTATTGCCGGTCTTGATGTGGCAAAACAAGTCTTTAAATATCTTGATCCCAATATAATTTTCAGACCGAAATATCGTGATGGTGATGCCATAAAAGAAGGAGAGACGGTTGTGGAAATTGAGGGTGAACTTCGCGCCCTTCTCATGGGAGAAAGAACGGCGTTGAACTTCCTTCAACGACTTTCAGGGGTTGCCACACATGCGCGTTCATTTATAGATTCACTTGGAGATACGCGTGTTCGTCTGGTCGATACCCGTAAAACAACACCCGGATGGCGGGTGTTAGAGAAATACGCGGTTCGGGCGGGAGGAGCGCATAACCACCGGATGGGACTGTATGACGGTGTCTTGATTAAGGATAACCACATTGCCGTTTGCGGCGGTATTAAAAACGCCGTCGCGCGTATTCGGGGCCGGATATCTCACCTTTTAAAGATAGAAGTAGAGGCTTCCACTCAGGGCGAGGTAAAAGAAGCCTTAGATGCCGGTGCTGATGTCATCATGCTCGACAACATGGACCTGAAACAGATAAAAGCGGCGATAGAACTCATCGACGGCAAGGCAGGGGTGGAAGTGTCAGGGCGGGTTGCCAGAGGAGATCTTCTTCTCCTGGCTGACGCCGGTGTGGATATTATCTCCATTGGTGCACTTACACACGCTGCAAAAAGTATGGATATCAGCATGCGGATCGAGCCGGCAGAATAACATTTCTCGTTTCACGTAAGGATTTTTAAACGCTCGTTTTTTCGGTTCCCTCTGGTTCACTTCATTAGAACACTTCACTAATTATGATACCGATTCGTGACACAATCCCTTCCAGAAATTATCCGATCGTTAATACGGCCATCATCGGTATCAACGTCGCCCTTTATCTGGTGGAACTGGCCCAAGGCCCCAACCTGGATCGGTTCATTTACATGTACGGCCTCGTTCCCGCACGTTACTCGATTCCCCATATCCAATCCTATTTTTCATTCGGCCAGCAAATTATTGCCATGCTTTCCTTCATGTTCCTCCACGGCGGGTTCTGGCACCTGCTGGGCAATATGTGGTCGCTTTACATTTTTGGCGATAATGTGGAAGATCGGCTCGGTCCTTTCCGTTATCTGGTGTTTTATCTATTGTGCGGGTTTACATCCGGCCTCTCCCATCTTTTTTTTAATCTTCATTCGAATATGCCGACCATCGGCGCCAGCGGCGCCATCGCAGGCGTTATGGGCGCGTACTTGATTCTCTATCCAAATTCGAAGATATTAACACTGATTCCTATCATATTCATACCCTGGTTTGTTGAAATCCCTGCTTTTTTCTTTCTCGGATTCTGGTTTGTCCTGCAGTTTATTAACGCGACAGTGAGCCATGGTAATGTTTCAGGAATTGCATGGTGGGCTCATATCGGCGGCTTTATCTTCGGAATTATTTTTTTAAAGGCCTTTCTAAAACTGCCGGCCTCCGGGATTACCCAAAAAATGCGCCAGGTGACCCAAAAGAAAAAATCACATCGCCTTCAGGTTATTCGCCCCATCGGTCCGGGCAGTGATCCCCACCTGTACGGAACCATTGATATAACACCCTATGAAGCCCGGGCAGGAACCACGAAACTGGTGAATATTCCGTGGGGGTTCCAGAAACGAGTTGTGAGAGTGACCGTTCCGGCAGGCATCCAAGCGGGGAGCAAGCTGCGGCTGAAAGGACTCGGCAAAATAACACCGGATGGTCCAAGGGGAGATCTGTTTCTCAAAGTAAATATATCGCCGTAAATTGCCCGGAATCGGGTTTGTCTTCGTGCCAGTGACGCCGTAAATCGGTTGGCCCGATCTTGACACTGTTTCGGAGTTACATCTTGACTTTGCATATAATTGGTAATACAGAAAAATTTGAAAAAAAGCAGAAGAAGGAAACTCAGGATGATTTGATATATATGGTTATGACGCCGCGTTGGCGCGTACGGGTGCGAATTTGATCATCACCCAGAACACTGCTTAATCAAATCTTAAATTGATAAAATTTGCGATGAATAGCGAACCATACAAGATTGACTACGAATTCATTTTGTCAAATGCTGAGAGAAAGCGTTATAACATCCTTCTCGATCCTGAAACGATTTCCATAATTCAGCCCGAGCACGCGTCTCTGCCCGACTGGACGAAGCTTGAATATCATCAATGCAAAGACTGCCCGCTGGATACAACCCGACACTCTCATTGCCCGATTGCCGCGAATATTTTTGAAATCGTCGAAGAATTCAAAGACACCATCTCTTATTCTGAATGCCTGGTCCGCTGTACTACCCCGGAAAGAATGTATCAGAAAGAAACTTCGCTGATGGAAGGGCTTTCTTCTATTTTCGGAATAATAATGGCCACGAGCAATTGCCCGGTAATGGATTTTTTTAAACCGATGGCCCGTTTTCATCTGCCGTTTTCCACAATAGAAGAGACGACGGTTCGAGTTATCTCAATGTTTCTTCTCCGGCAGCATTTTGAGCCCGAAAACAATAACACGCAATATGTAGACTTTAAAAAACTCGAGCAAAACTACGTCAAGGTCGGTTCGGTCAACGAAGGGCTGTTCACGCGAATCAGGAGCCTTGGAACCAAGGATGCGGATAAAAACGCGATTATCATGCTGCATTCGCTGTCACAATTGCTCAGCTCAGATATCGGCTATAGCCTGGACTCCATAGCATACCTGTTTACCTCTCCAAATAGGGAATTTTAAAACCTGTTGTTTCCAAAAACAAAATAAATTCTTCATGAGAAATGCGGGATAGCACCTTGCACAGCAATTTTAGCATTTTCCAATCCTCGGTTTTCCCCATCGATCCCAACAAAACACCTGTTATTTTAAATGAAATAGAAATGACCCGCAGAAATACGGTTAAATCAAGGAGTTAAATACATCCCGGAAGTGGTTTTCGATGAATCATCCCCCAATTTTAAAGAAAATCCGACAAACAGCTTCTGGCACACAAATTGTATCCACAAGGATCAAACCCTGTGGTTATTATCCACACAAAAGGAAACCATTAAAAATGGCAAAAAGTATAATGTTCGTTGACGATGAAGTCGGCATTCTTAAATCCCTGAAATGGGTATTTGCAAATGAACCCTATTGTTTTTTAGGGTTCGACAACCCGAAGACGGCCCTTGCTAAAATGGAAGAAACCGAAATCGCCGTTGTGGTGGCTGACCAAAGGATGCCGGAAATGGAGGGGATACAGTTTCTGGAAAAGGTCAAGGAAAGATGGCCGGATACGATACGCATTATTATGACCGCCCACTTGGACTTTGATGTGATGGTAAATGCCGTCAACAAGGCAAATGTCTATCGCGTTATATTAAAACCCTGGGATGAAACGGAGATAAAAATGGTGATAAATAATGCGATGGTCGAATATGCATCAAAAGCAGAATCACTCACCAAACCCGAATTTTTGCGTGAGTAAATGCCGGGCCTTTTCACTCATATTCAGACTTTTGGTTTCTCCCGAAGACACCCAGCGGGCATCAAGTGCATCGTCCCCGGCCCGGAGTTCGCCGCTGATATAGTCGGCCATCAGGTCGACGATCACATAATGGAACCGAACACGACCGCTCTCATCCCTATCGATCACGTCAAAGGTGAAGACCGGTTCGCGGGCCTTTATGGTGAGGCCGGTTTCTTCCCTTATCTCACGCTCGGTCGCACGCTGAAGGGTTTCGCCCAATTCCACGCTGCCTCCGGGAATCGACCACAGGCCCAGAGCGGGGGCTTTTCCCCGCTGAACCAGCAAAACCCGACTGTCGTTAAAGACAATGGCACCCACGGCCACCTGTGGCTGGACAGGATAGTCGGAACTTATTTTTTTTGATGGATTCGGTTTCATAATTTGTATGGTATTTTCCGATTCAGGGTAATGTTTTTCAGATCAACGCAAACATCATATGCCATGATTTCGACACCCTGGTCTGCAGCGCGCCGCAGTCCCCTGCCGTATTCCGGGTCGATATGATCAGCCGGTTGAAAGCGTTCGGCATCCATACGCTGGATCAGATAGAACATGACGCAACGAGTTCCGGAAGAAACAAGATTGCTCATCTCAACAAGGTGTTTGAGCCCTCTTGACGTCACAGCATCGGGGAAAAATGCATCCCCGTCTTTTACCAAAGTACAATTTTTGACTTCTATAAAACACCGGCTATGGCTCCCCCTGCTCAGAAGAATGTCGAGCCGGGAGTGATTGGGTATCTTGACCTCCCGGGCAATGTCGTCATAGCCGCTGAGATCTTCTATTATTCCGTCCTCAATCGACTTGCTGACCAGCCTGTTTGGGACCATGGTGTTGACACCGACAAGGGAAGCGGGCATCTCAATAAGTTCCCATGTGTATTTCAGTTTTCGCTTGGGGTTATCATGATATGACAGATAGACCGGTCTCCCGGGCTCACTGCATGCTTGCATGCTCCCTGTGTTGGGGCAGTGGGCTGTAACGACTTCGCCGGTTCTCAATTCAACATCCGCCATAAAACGTTTGTATCTTTTAATCAGAACCCCGGGGATAAGTTCGGGCAGGGTCAAACCTTCCGGCCGTATCGGGCCTCCCGATTTTTTTCTCATAGAACCCCCTTGTATGTAAAAATAGACACGGGTAAGTTTCCAATTCAGAAACACGCCGTTTTCTTTGATACCCAAGGCCGAAAGAGGATTCTCGTTGAGGCGTACACAACAGATTCCGCCGCAGACGGAAACCCACGAAAAATCCCGACCCGACAGAATTGATCGAGAAATGGGCCATTTATGGATGGAAACTATCTAATGCGCGGATGAATCGTCAAGTTAAAACGAATTCTTATTCAAGGTTTATTAAAAAGGTATTGAATCTGGAAGCAACAGGCAATTTCAAGCACTATGAATGAAAACAAAGCGCCCTGCGTCCCGGTGGCCTTCGGAAGCCGGCAGAGTTGCGGACTCCCCTGAAATAATTGGATATCGAACTTTTCCTGCTTGACATACAAGCTGCATTTCACTATATTTTTTCTCTAAGTTTTGGATGTTTTTGATAAATACAGCCGTTATCGGTTGTTTTTTTTATCAAGGCGCCCTATATAAGTTGGGTTGATGTCGGGAAAGCTCCGTCTTATGTATCGTCACCAAAGATTGTGGACAAGGGAAAGGATTATGAAACAATTACTGTATGCTGCGTTGAGTCTGTTGATTCTCACTCAGTCCGCTGTGGCAGATGATAAAAGCGATGTTCAAGTACTGTTAAAAAGCAACCTCGACGCCGTTATTTCGGTGCTGGAAAATAAAGAACTTGAGCAACAGGCAAAGGATGAAAAAATCATCGAAATCGCTACGCCTTTATTTGATTTCTCGTTAATGGCCAGGCTTTCTCTGGGGAAAGAACACTGGACCGGGCTATCTAAAGAAAAGCAAGATCAATTTAACAAGCTGTTTAATAAGCTTTTGAAGGATTCCTATCTTGAAAGTCTGAAGCGCTATACAAATGAAACCATCGCCTACCAAGAACCGGTTCTGGTTAAAAAGTTTATCTACATTCCGACTGATCTGATCTCAAAA
>JBHPCZ010000168.1:0-6011 GCA_042573625.1 Thermodesulfobacteriota bacterium | reverse complement strand
TTTGCAAAGATATTTTTACCCTTTGTGAACGAATTGGAAAGCATAGAGACCTTTGAAAAATGCTCAATTTTGTTCAAGGCTAAGGAAGGCGAAAATTTTAACCACAGGAATACTCTAAGTATTTCGAGGATTGAAATTTGAGCCTGACACCGGGATTGGGCAAAAGGGGGCGTTTTTCAAAGGTCTCTCAAGGGCCTACCGAACAATACACCTCTGAACCCACGGCTCTGCAATGGATTTGAGGTGCATTAGTTCATCATCGTCGTAAATCAGCCCTTTATCCTTGAAAAATTCGGGCTGGAGCACACGGTCACCGTTATGGTGAAACTGCTGCAGTGTATACAGCATCGAGTCCTTTACAAGCCTGGATATGCGCTCAACCACATCTTTGTCCACCAGCGGCTTGATGCAGGTTGTCCTGAATTCATAAGGGATGTTCGATTGCATGATGATCTGAATACTTGAAAGGATTCGGTCTGAATTGCAGTTGCCCTGGATGAGCGGTGCATAATCAAGAGGGTCTGTCTTGATGTCCATGGCGATGTAGTCGATCAGGTCCTCATCCATAAGACGCTGGATGACTCGGGGCCGGCTCCCGTTCGTGTCCAGCTTTATCGGGTAGCCCATCTGTTTAATTCGTTCACAAAGGGTAAAAATATCTTTGCAAAGGGTCGGCTCCCCGCCGGAAATCACCACGCCGTCCAGAAAATTGTGTCGTCTTTCCAGAAAATCGAAGACCTCGTCTTCATCGATGCATTCTGATGGTCTGCCTGTTGCCAGCTCCGGGTTGTGGCAATACGGGCAGGTAAAATTGCACCCCGCAAGAAAGATGACACAGCTTATCTTGCCGGGGTAATCGATAAATGAGTTTTTTTGGAATCCGCCGAAAGCCATACCAGTCTCTGGTTTATTTTAATTACAACCTGAATCGTGCACAATAAAATGGAGGAATGATGGGGTGAGAAAGGAGGTTGATGAATAGCAATGCAAATCCGTTAATGTCAAAAAAAAGGAGGTCGCTGCTGTTACCGAATATGCCATTATGCCAACACCCCATCATTCCACAATTAATGATCGCTTATCGGTTATCCGTTAGCGGAATTCGTCTTAGTTAGGCCACCTTGAACGTTCTTCGCAAACTGAATTCCGACTGTTTCCCGTTATTCCATTGCTTTACGGGCCTCAGGTACCCGACAACCCTCGAATAGACTTCGGTCTCTGCTTCACAGACGCCGCATTTTTCCTGTTTTCCGCTTAAATATCCGTGAGACGGGCATATGCTGAACGTGGGCGTGAGGGTAAAGTAGGGAAGCTTAAAATTGGATGCGATCTTCCGGGCCAGTCCCTTGATGACATCGACGTCGCACACCTGTTCTCCCAGATAGACGTGAAGCACGGTGCCGCCGGTATATTTTGTCTGCAGTTTATCCTGGAGCGTCAGGGTTTCGAAAATATCGTCCGAATAGTTTACGGGCAGCTGAGTGGAGTTGGTATAGTACGGGGCCGCCCCGTTTTGGAGATGCCCTTCGTTGGCACAGACAATCCCGGGGAACTTCTTTTTGTCGAGCATGGAAAGACGGTATGAGGTGCCTTCCGCCGGTGTTGCCTCCAGGTTGAAAATGTCGCCGGTGGCTTCCTGTTTTTCTGAAATCAGGTCACGGAGGAAATCCATGACGTCCAGCGAAAACGCCTGCCCTTCAGTGCTGGCGATATCTTTTCCCAGAAAATTCAGGCAGGCCTCGTTCATGCCGATAATGCCGATGGTGGAAAAATGGTTTTTCCAGTAGAGTCCGCTGCCGTTCTTTATTTCCCTGAGATAAAACTTCGAGTACGGATAGAGGTTCCCCTCTGTAAATTTTTCGAGGATCTTCCGCTTGATGGAAAGGCTCTCCATGGCCAGAACCACATTTTCCTTCAACCGTGTAAAAAAGTCCTCATTGTTTTCCGCGACAAACCCGATCCGGGGCAGGTTGATGGTCACCACGCCGATGGATCCGGTGAGGGGGTTTGCCCCGAACAGGCCACCTCCCCTTTTTAAAAGTTCCCTGTTGTCAAGGCGCAGCCGGCAGCACATGGATCTGGCGTCTTCGGGGGACATGTCGGAATTGATAAAGTTGGAAAAATACGGGATGCCGTACTTGCCCGACATCTTCCAGACCATATCCAGGTTTGGATTGTCCCAGTCAAAGTCGGCCGAGATGTTGTACGTCGGTATGGGAAACGTAAAGACCCTCCCCTTTGCATCCCCTTCCATCATCACCTCGGCAAAGGCCATGTTGATCATATCCAGTTCCGTCTGAAAATCGCCGTATGTCTCCTTTTGCTCGATCCCGCCGATGACCACGGGTTGATCCTTGAGAATGGACGGCACGTTGAGGTCCATGGTGATATTGGTAAAAGGGGTCTGAAAACCGACCCGTGTCGGGATGTTGATGTTGAAGACAAATTCCTGCATCGCCTGTTTGATTCCCCGGTATTCCAGTTTGTCGTAGCGGATAAACGGGGCGAGAAGGGTGTCAAAGTTGGATATGGCCTGTGCGCCGGCGGCTTCACCCTGTAATGTGTAGAAAAAATTGACGATCTGGCCCAGCGCCGACCGGAGGTGCTTGGGGGGCCCGCTCTCGACTTTACCTTCAACACCCCTGAAGCCCTGCTTGAGCAGGTCCATCAGATCCCACCCCACGCAGTAGACCGACAAAAGGCTCAGGTCATGGATATGAAGATCGCCGTTCTTGTGGGCGGACCGGATCTTCGGGGGATAGATGCTGTTGAGCCAGTACTCGGACGTCACATCCGAAGATATATAATTGTTCAGCCCCTGGAGGGAGTAGCACATATTGCTGTTTTCTTTGATTTTCCAGTCGAGCTTGCCCAGGTAGTGTTCGACAAGGTCGATGCTGGCCTTGGTCGATATTTTCCGTATCTGCGCGTGCTGCTCCCGGTATATGATGTACGCCTTGGCTGTTTTGTAAAACGGCGAGTCGAGCAGCACCCGCTCAACGATGTCCTGAATCTCCTCCACCTCGGGCGAGGGGTCGAGACGAAGTTCGTGAGCGAGGGTAATCACGCGAAGCGTCAGCTTTTTGGCTTCCCTTTCCTCGAACTCTCCTGTGGCCTTTCCCGCCTGGGCGATGGCAGCGGTAATTTTGGTCGAATCGAACTCAACAACCCTTTCGTCACGTTTCTTTATATTTTCAAACACAGGCAAGACCTCAGCAGGTTCAGAAGTAAAGAAAATTGTTGGAAATGAATGAGTTAAGCCCTTAAGTCAGATCGTATAAGGGCTCAGAATTGACGTTATGAAAAGCATAAAAACGATTTTGACGTGAAAAAGACCATACAACAACATATAGTCGTCTGTCAATAAAAAAATTCAATATATAGTGTTGTCGGATCTATTTTTTTCCAATCATCGGACCGGTTTTTCTTGTAAATCTGTTCCGCCATGGGCAACCTCCCGTTCCATCCGGGTTTGCGAAAATCCCGGCTGATTTTAGCTGGAACAGATTCACTGATTCCAACGCCCGCTTGCACAGAAAATTGTGCATACTGCACAATAAAATGGGCACCTTGGCATTCATAATTTGAAAAACCCCATAAATTCAGCCTCTCAAATTCGGCACAATTTTTGCGAAGTCTATCTTGGTTACATCCGAATACCCCCTACATTTTTAAAGACACGGCAATGATGAAAAATAGAGGGACCCATACAAAAGCCAAACTGCTGGATCAGGTGCGAGACACGATTCGCACCAAGCACTACAGCATTCGAACGGAAGAATCCTATGCGCAGTGGATAAAACGGTTTATTCTTTTTCACGGCAAGAAGCACCCGAAGGATATGGGTACTGATGAAGTGAATCAATTTCTCACACATCTCGCTGTTAAGAAACACGTCGCCGCATCAACTCAGACTCAGGCACTGTGTGCTATTGTGTTTCTGTACAGGCATGTTTTAAACTCGGAACTTGGAACCTTGGATGGTCTTGTTCGTGCAAAAAAGAAAAAGAATTTGCCTGTAGTTTTTACAAAAGAAGAAGTAGGGCTCGTACTGGAAAATATGACCGGAACACACTGGCTCATGGCAAACCTGCTTTACGGTTCAGGATTCCGCCTGATGGAGTGCATCCGGCTCAGGGTTAAGGATATTGACTTTGGGTATAATCAAATTGTTGTCAGAGATGGAAAAGGTAAAAAAGACCGGATAACCATGCTTCCGAAAACCATTGTACCTTATCTAAAAGATCATTTGAAAAAAGTTAAAAAGCTACATGAGCAAGATCTCGCACAAGGATACGGCAGCGTTTATCTTCCAAATGCCTTGGAAAGAAAATACCGCGGCGCGGATAAATCCTGGATATGGCAGTATGCTTTTCCTTCATCAAAAATCTCTGTTGACCCGCGCTCCGGCATCAAGAGACGGCACCATGTCAATCAGCAGTATTTGCACCGGGCTGTAAAGTCAGCGGTTCAGAAAAGCGGAATTTTCAAATCAGCGAGTTGCCACACATTCAGGCATTCTTTTGCCACGCATCTGATAGAAGACGGTTATGACATCAGAACGGTTCAGGAACTTTTGGGGCATAAAGACGTTTCCACCACCATGGTTTATACACATGTATTAAACAGAGGCGGACAGGGCGTCCGCAGTCCTGTAGACACAATCAAACAATCTCCATGAATGATCCGGTTTTGCCCTTCTCAAGATCAGTAGGATAATAAAATCAGCACATAGAACACGATTGATTTTAACTGCTTGCAATCATTAATTTTATATGGTAGCCAGCATATAAAGTGCATTGCCAAGAAAATTGTTCCGCATCGGATCCCATTCAAACAATATGAGGCCGCATATTGTGGCCTCCCAGCATAAATACAACAACGCTTTTCTATATGCCGGCTCCGGCTTATCTGACATTTTTTGACACATAAGCCGGGTTGGAAAGTACCCCGAAAATTTAAATATATCCAAAGTATTTAGAAAGTTAATTCGATATTTAATTTTATTTAATTCGGATCTAGTTGACAAAAAGTGACAATTTCCACATTTCACTTAGGTCAACTAATACATGTTAGCCATTCTAACTATGTAGAGAAATATAAATGTTTATTGAACAAATATTGCCTGCCGTTATAGCTCAGAAAAGCACTTTACGTGAACAGCTCGTCGCAGAATCGAAGGACAAAGGTGTCCAAAGCGTCGTCATGGACGGTATCATATCTCTTGTCCCCAAGGCACTTATCGATTCTCCTGCATTTTTGGACAAGTTGACAAATTTATGGCGATACGAGTTTGGTGTTCCCTATGATATTGGAAAAGACTTCTTTTGGGGTACTCACATGTGGGTGCCGGTGTATTGCCTATTTAATACGTTGTTGTGTGCACATTCACGACTTACTAAAGATCAATGTGTTGAGTACATGAAACGCCTTGCTATCCCGGACAAACACCAATCTACTCTCGTAGAGATGATTCCGGGTCATAAGGTTGACCCAACGGTTCAGGTCCAGTTCGAAGTCCCAGGGGTGGGTATTGGCAATAAAACTGTGGATTGGGTAATTGGACCTTACAACGGCCGCAATGTACTAATTGATGTTAAAAGACGATCAATCGATTTCATCAAACAAGCTGAAAGAATTGGTATTGAATCAGAGGTTCCTGAACCCGATCACGACCCAAGTCTTATTTTCAGAAGTATAGAGGGAAAATTCGATATTTCAGATCCCAATTATATTCTTCAAGGGGCTTGGATTGTAACTGACATAAAACAGGATGAAAGACTGTTGTCTGCTGCATTCGAAGTTCTAAATGCCAGCAAAGTTCATTTCACCATAATTGGAGATTGGAAGTCGGATGCACATGTTCTAGTTAAAAGAACCGAGGACGAACAATACTTGCGTGCTTTATTTCATATACAAGCTTCTGATCGGTTTACGTTTACAAAAAATATTGGCTAACATCTATATGGCCTTCGGTTGTCAAGGAATAAACGACTCCCATAGATCGGAAA
>JBHPCZ010000167.1:0-6013 GCA_042573625.1 Thermodesulfobacteriota bacterium | reverse complement strand
TTTTTTTTCAATGACAGCTACAACGGCATCTATCTCTTCGGGTTATGAGCTTGCTTGAATTTTTTCGAGCAGGATTTCCGGAAGCGGTCTGGCTTTCCAGGTGTGGTCGATGGCCACAAAAGTGACGCTGCCTTCCGCGCACAATTTGGTTTCAGGAGGGCGGTAAAAATGAAACTGGAACACAATCGCCTTTTCCTTGACTTCCTTGATCGATGTATGCATTTCAAGTGTATCACCATAAAAGGCTGGAACAAAAAAGCGACAATCCGCTGCCACTTTAGGCATGCCGAATTTCTCTTCCGTGTTGCGGAAAAAGGTTTCAGGGGGTATGCCGATATGCTGAAGGAAATCTTCGATGCCCACGTGGAAATAGCGGAAATAGGCGACAAAGTAAACCACACCGTACGGGTCGGTATCACCGAAACGAACTCTGATCTGGGTTTTGTGTGGTTGCATGTTACACCTCCTGTGGGTTAGAAATGACACGTTTGGGTTGATTTATTTCATGCTTTTTCTTAAAAGGAAGGTGGCATAACCCGCCAGGACATGTCAACACAAAAGCCGGTTGTTTCAAACCCATCCGCAGCATTTTTTTCTTATTGATAAATTTACAAAAAGGATAGATCTTATGTCGGAGAAAGGTACTGTATTCTTTCCGGAACGTTTTCTTGAAGCGACCCCGAAGAATTACGGGCTGAGCGATTACGAGGATGTTTTTTTTCCTGCGGAAGATGGAACCCGTTTGCACGGCTGGTTCGTCAACGGGCCGGATGAGCGGGCGGTACTGCTGTGGTTTCACGGCAACGCGGGAAATATCAGTCATCGGCTGGACAACCTGAAAAGACTGCATGATGCCCTGCAGATTCCGATATTTATTTTCGACTATCGGGAATACGGTCTCAGCGAAGGTGAAATTTCCAAAGCCGGTACCTTTTCGGATGCCTATGGTGCCCTTCGGTATCTTACCGAAGAGAAGGGATTTCCGATTTCTTCCGTTATCTTGTTCGGCCGTTCCCTGGGGACCGCGCTGGCGGTCGATATTGCCAGTAATGAAGAGTGTCTCGGCGTGATTTTAGAAGCCGCGTTTACTTCAACTGATGACATGATGCAGATGTATGCCCCTTTCTTGCCGCCCCAGCCGAAGTCAGCGCGTAAATATGACAGCGCATCCTTGATTGACCGGATTCGTTCGCCTGTTCTGTTTGTCCACGGTCAGCTGGATATGACGATCCCCGTTTCCATGGCTCGCAGATTGTATGACATGGCGCAGCCGCCTAAGGAGTTCTATGAAATTCCCGGGGCCGGTCACAATGATACCTACTTTTTGGGGGGGCGAGAGTATTTTGCCGTGTGGCAGAAGTTTTTGATCAAATGCTTGAGTCGTAAGACAGACTAACTTTGCTAATAGATCATATCCATAAGAGTTGATGATTTTGAAAGGGTCCAAGGGGTCAAGGATCCCAGGATTCGAGAGAAATGCTTATGAATTACAGGGTTCTGAAAGTAAAGAAAAAGGTTGGTATGGAAGAAGAAAAAGGCGAATTACAAGAGGATTTAGACTGGGATAGTCGTACACTATGCAGTGATGAGAGCTGTATCGGGGTGATCGGCCATGACGGACGCTGCAAAGAATGCGGAAGCGCCGGTGAGGGCGAAGCACAGAAAGAAGCCCATAAAACCGGTGTCGATGATGAAAATGCGGATGAAGATGAGGGTGAGTTAGAAGCCGAAGACGATGAGGACATTGATTCAGCGTCGGATTTAGACTGGGATAGTCGTACACTATGCAGTGATGAGAGCTGTATCGGAGTCATCGGCCCTGACGGACGCTGCAAAGAATGCGGGGAGAGGCTTGAGAATGAATCCCCTCCCGCATAGCCGGAGGTATCAAGAAGCCCTCAACCTTGGAAACGATCGCTACTCTACAGTTGCTGAATGTCCAATATCGAACACGGAATTTCAATTTTGATTATTTTTCGTTTATTGCCGATATGCTCCCATTGTGTAAAATTTCAAAAATAGATTGAACCTGCCGACATAAACTCTCAAATTGATGCGGATACAGAGACTGGCCCCCATCACTCAGTGCTTCTTCGGGCGCATGATGAACTTCTACCATCAGTCCGTGTGAGTCCACGGCCACCGATGCCCGGCTCAGCGGAATCACCTGATCCCGGCGGCCGGCAGCATGGCTGGGGTCGATGATAATGGGCAGATGGCTTTCTTTTCGGACGACCGGTACGGCTGAAAGATCCAGTGTGTTCCGGCTGTGATGAACAAACGTGCGTACACCCCTTTCGCATAAAATGACATCGGAATTTCCTCCTTCCAGAATGTATTCCGCTGCCATCAGCCATTCCTCAATGGTGGCTGCCAGACCCCGTTTTAGAAGAACGGGCTTTTGGGCACGACCGGCGCGCCGCAGCAGACTGAAATTTTGCATGTTTCGAGTTCCAATCTGAAGGATATCGGTGTATTCTTCTACCAGGTCGAAGCTTTTATAGTCCATCACTTCGGTAACGACCGGCATTCCTGTGGCGTCACGGACCTTTGCAAGAATCTTCAATCCCTCTTCACCCAGTCCCTGAAATGAATACGGTGAAGTTCTGGGTTTAAAGGCTCCGCCTCTGAAGAGTTGGGCCCCGGCCTTATGAACATGTTCGGCGATGGTCATGGCCTGGGTTTCGCTTTCTATCGCACACGGACCGGCTATGATTACAAAATGCCCATTACCGATTTTTACATCACCGATCTCGATCACTGTGTCTTCAGATTTAAACTCCCGGCTCACCTGCTTATAGGGACGGGTGACCGGTATCGCGTCCTTGACCCCCGGCATTCCCAGAAAAAGGCTGGCATCCACCGGGCCTTCATTGTTCAAAATGCCAATGGAGACCCTTTCGCCACCGGGAATGGGGCGAGCCGTGCACCCTTTTTTTTCAATGACAGCTACAACGGCATCTATCTCTTCGGGTGTTGCTTTGTGATCCATTACTACGAGCATGTCTTCACCTCCATAATTCGTGCCCAATGTTATTTTATGAATGGACACACATAAGAATTTTGGTTCTTCTCCAATTTAGTTGGAGAAGAGGGTTCAAGCGTTTGTTCTTCAACGATTTTATCAGCGCTTTATGCATCCTTTCAACTCCCCTTGTATCATCCTTGAGAGCATTTAAATTTTCTTTATTTACATAATTCAAATCACCTGAAAGCAGGGGCGGGGTCTCCAATTCGCGAATAGAACCATAGGCAATATATAATGACCTCAAGTATTCTGCAGTTGTCTGCCTGCCATATCCTTCTGCGACATTTGAAGGAATCGACACAACGGCCCTTCTGGTCTGAGATGTCAGACCGTATCTTTCTTCTTTTGGGATGTTTTTGTTATTCTATAAAGATCCAAACAGAGCCTGTACGACTTTTGCCAACTTTCAGATCTCTGTAATTCTTAAGTATTTCACTCGAACCCTTGGACCCTTGACCCCTTGAATCCTTTCAAAAGCATCAACTCTTTTGGAGATGACCCTTAAATATGAACAAAATCGAATCAATAGGAACATATTTATGGAAACCGCCATAACCGGTTTAAAAGGAACAAAAAAAGGGATGCAGGTTGCTTTCCCGCAGTCCCTTTCAAATAAAAAGAACCGCGGGCTTTGAGGCGGCCCGCGGTTCTGAAAAATTTCTTAAGCTATTGGCTTATAGTAATATCAACCGGTTGGACGCCCCTCCTTTCCAGTGCACCACCACCAATACCAAAAGCGTATTTGTTTCATCGAACCTTCCATCCGTATTTTTATTCTTTCAACCGATTTTGTATTATAAATAAATATTTACAGGAACCAGTTTCGGTTTGTCAACACCTTTTTCACTCCCCAAAAGCATCTCCAACATTCAGCCCTTTTTCGGTTGCGAATTCAGCAGCCGTTATTTTCTTGCCTTTACCTGCTTTGACTCGGGTGATGATGAGCTTTCCGCCGGAAACAGCCGCATGGATTCCCTGGTCGTCAATTTGAAGGATAGTTCCCGGCGTTTTATCCACTGCTTCTTCGACCAGCTTGGGTCCGTAAAAGCGAACTTTTTCTCCTTCATGCATCACAAAGGCGCCGGGTTGCGGATCACAACCACGAACCAGATTGTAGACTTCATTAGCCGGTTTGTTCCAGTCGATGTTCGCCACGCTGTCATCACATGGAGGCTCATATGTGGCATCCGCTTCGTTTTGAGCGATTTTGGGTGCCTTCCCTTCCTTAACCAGTGCGATAGATTCAATGATGGCATCAACGCCGAGTGGAAAGAGGTGATTAAAGTAAAGCGATCCGGTGGTATCTTCCGGTTTGATGTCAATCTCTTTCTGGAGGAGAATCGGTCCTGTATCGATGCCCCCGTCCGGCCAGAAAATGCTGAGTCCGGTGTGTGTGTCTCCCATGATCACAGCCCAGTTAATGGCGCTGGAACCTCGGTGTCGGGGTAAAATCGAAGGGTGATAATTAATCGTTCCCTGGGAGGGAATTTCAAAAAAACGCTCCGGGATAATGTCTGTTACAAACGCCATTACCGTCAAATCGGGTTTAAGGGCGCTGTATTCGGCAAAAACCGGGTCATCTTTGTAGGTCGCTGGTTGAAAAACAGGAATTTCTTTGGAAACCGCAGCATCTTTGAGGGGGTCAGACCGGCCGCCCGGTCTGTCCGGGGGAACGTAAACCGCCACGACGTTTTCGTTATTTTCCAATAAAGATTCCAACACTTTGGCCGCAAAAGCGGCCTGGCCGATCAGTACGATTCGCATATCTTACCTCCTCTCTCTAATTGAGACCTTTGAAAAACGTCCCCTTTTGTCCTATCCCGGTGTCAGGCTCAAACTTTAATCCTCGAAATACTCAATGTATGTCTGCGGTTAAAATTTTCGCCTTCCTTGGCCTTGAACAAAATTGAACATTTTTCAAAGGCCTCAGATTGTTAAGGGCTGCTAAAAAGCTGAACCGAATAAAAAAAATGATATATGAGAAATTACTGTATCATTTTGGCCTGAAAAAGTGAAGCGTGCAACCCGATTCTCATATTGAATATATATTCTGAAAGTATTCGCTCCGGTTTAGTACAATTATTTTTAAATGAATTACAAGACCATCACAGATTAAATGTAAAAGACAGGCCCGAATCATGGGACATGCTTTTAATAGACAATATGCTGATCGTTTTCTAAAGTTCTTTCAAGTGCCCCAATATTTGGGATTGACTCTGTTTCCATTTTCCATATACTGTGTGTTACCTGGTTCCTGGATGACAACATCAATTCTTGTAAAGCGGTGAAATGATGAGCCGGATTCTTGCTGTTTATGGAAGTCCAAGACGTGAGGGAAATACCGCCGCGCTCTTGAAACAGGCAGTCCAGGGTGCATCGGATAACGGCGCTCAGGTCGAAGAAATAGTTCTTCGGGATTTAAAGATGTCTCCCTGTCTCGAGATTTATGGATGCAAGAAAACAGGGCGGTGTGTCATCAATGATGATTTTCAGGATGTATATGATCGGATTCTGGATTCCCACGGTTTAATCATCGCTTCTCCTATCTTTTTTTATACCGTCAGTGCCCACACCAAAATTCTTATGGATCGATGTCAGTCCTTTTGGGTCAAGAAGTACTGGATCGATAAGATTCCCTTTGGCCAAGGGAAAACAAAACGAAAAGGGCTTTTCATTTCAGTGGCAGCCTCCAAAGGAAAAAAGCTTTTTGATGGCGCCTTGCTGAGCATACAATATTTCTTTGATGTTTTGGACACAGAACTGTGGGAGTCCCTTCTATACCGGGGAATTGACTTTGAGGGAGAAATTTTTAAGCATCCACAGTGTCTCGATGAAGCGTATGAGGCGGGGAAAGCTTTTGCCAAAGAATTAGCCCGCATTTCTCATGAAGAATTTTAACAATTTTCTAAAAAAGATGAATTTCAATAAGTTGAGGGGTCGGGGAGTTTTTATCATAAAGCTTTATAAATTAGCGAAATGGATGAT
>JBHPCZ010000166.1:0-6183 GCA_042573625.1 Thermodesulfobacteriota bacterium | reverse complement strand
TTAAAATCTGATCACCCATTTCGCTAATTTATAAAGCTTTATGATAAAAACTCCCCGACCCTTCAGATATATGTAATCCTGATAGCCCGACTTCAGGTTGTGTTTATTGTAAGTAAGCACAAGTTTGGGACATCTTTAAATTGTTGTGATATCGTTTCAATATCAAAGAATCAGTGTCAGGTGATACTTGCATGGTATCTGCATGGAGGAGTATTAGCATGACCTTTTCGTGGAACAAAATCTATTTTTTACCGATTATCATTGGCCTGATTTTTATTTCAGCAAATCGTACAATTTATGCGGATGGTACAACACCCATAACAAACGATGGTAAAAAGTGGAAACTTGGTTACTATGAAGGCGGCCCTTATACCAATTATCCGCTCCATTTAAGGGCGCTCATTAAAGGTTTTGCTCAACTTGGCTGGATGGAAAAGACAGCCGTTCCGGATTTGGAAAAAATTGCTTTGGAATTAACGTCAAATAGAAAAACAAAAAATATAGATCCTAATAATTCGACATTAATTTGGCAATGGCTGGCCAGAAATATAAAAAGTGAATATATTCAATTTGTTAAAAGCGCCTGTTGGTCGGCCAAATGGGACGGGGACCAGCGGCAGAAAATTCGAAAGGAAACCATTGAGCTTCTTAAAAAAGGGGATATTGATTTAATAATCGCAATGGGGACATGGGCGGGGCAGGACATAGCAAATAATGAACATTCAATACCTACGGTGGTCATGTCTACAAGCGATCCGGTAGGATCCAAGATTATTAAAAGTCCCGATGATTCGGGTTATAACCATGTCTTTGCCGGGTGTGATCCTTCACGTTATCTAAGACAACTTAGACTTTTTCATGCCATTATTGGCTTCAAGAGATTAGGAGTAGTTTATGAGAATACAATAGAAGGCAGAACATATGCTTCAGTAAAGGATATTGAGCAGATTTCCAAGGAAAGAGGTTTTAAGGTTGTTTATTGTGAGGCTCCATTTTCCGGAGTTGATAGGGAAAAGGCTACAGAAGCTATAATCAAATGTCATACCGAATTTGCGAAAAAGATAGATGCTGCTTATATCACTGTCCATAGAGGTGTAGCTACTGACTCTATGAATGAGATTATGGCACCCTTAACAAGTCATAAAATACCGACTTTTTCCCAACGTGGTATTCTCGAAGTAAAGTATGGTGTTTTGTACTGTGTTGATAGAGAATCTTTCACTATTTTGGGGAAATACTATGCAAAAATAATTGCTAAAATCTTGAGAGGAAGTAGACCGAGAGATTTGGATCAGATTTTTGAGGAACCCAAAAAGATCGTCATTAACCTCGATACAGCAAAAAAGATTGGTTATGATCCTCCACCCAACATTTTAAAAGTTGCTGATATTATTTACACAGAAACCGAGAATGCGAAATGAAAGACAAAAAGTTTAAATGGATAGAAATTGAACTTATCTATGTCATGGGTATTTCAATTTTATTTGGATGTCTGTTTTGGGTGATTGATGGATTAATTGAGTTTCTCTACTTTCGAGACAACTTACATTATTTGATCGCAGAAGGACCTCAGACATATCTCGAATCCATACTACTAAAAATATCTCCTCATGGGCTGTTCGTAAGATTCTCTTTTCTCGCAGCTTCCATTATAGGTGGATTACTGGTATCGCTGTTTATCTTTAAGCGGAAAAAGGCGGAAAAAGCACTACGCGAGAGTGAAGAACAGTTTAGAACTATCTTCAATTCAATTATTGATGTTTATTATCGTGCAGATCTTAATGGAAATCTAACGATGGTAAGTCCTTCCGGAGCCAAGGCCTTAGGTTATGACAGTCCCGACGAAATGCTCGGAAAAAACATTGCTAAAGAATTTTATTATCGCCCGGAAGAAAGGAAAAATCTACAGGTACATCTTGAAAAATATGGTAAAATGCTAAATTTCCAAAATGTTTTGAAAAAAAAAGACGGCACATTAATAACTACTGAGGCCAATTCTCGCTATGTATACGATAACAAAGGTAAACCCATAGCAGTAGAAGGTATTTTCAGGGATATTACCGCAAGAAAGAATGTGGAAGAACAGCTAAGAAAAGCCCACCATGAGTTAGAAAAGCGTGTTTTGGAGCGAACGGAAGAGCTTTCAAAATCTTATAAACTTTTAGAGAAAGAGGTCCTTGAGCGCAAACAAGCAGAAGAACAAATCAGAGCATCGCTTGGCGAAAAAGAGGTGCTTTTACGCGAAATACACCACCGTGTCAAAAACAATTTTGAAATTATTTCCAGTCTTCTTGATTTGAGCAGCATGCCTAAAGAGAATCAGGAAGTTCAAAATCTATGTAAAAATGCTCAGGCCAGAATCCATTCCATGGCCCTGATCCACACCCAACTATATCAAGCTGATAGGTTCGACCAGGTCGATATGGAAAAACATATCCAGGAACTGGTAGACCATCTTTCTGAAGCCTATTTAGAAAATGCAAAATGGATTACCACGATGATAGAACCTTCGGAAATCTATCTTTCTCTAAACCAGGCGATTCCATGTGCCTTGGTGTTGAATGAGCTGATCGCCAATGCATTCAAACATGCCTTTCAAGAACAGGAGAAGGGAACGATCTATATTTCCATCAATAATTCATCCAACAATACCATTCAAATAAGCGTCAAGGACGATGGCAGGGGTATTCCTGAGGGTGTCGATCTTAGCAACGCAACTGGCCTTGGACTAAAACTGACAAGACAGTTGATTGTTGGTCAACTAAAAGGAGAAATGCGTTTCAACATTGATAATGGAACAGAATTTCAAATAGAGTTCAAAAAGGTTGAATGATAGGGGAAAGACATAAATAAAATTATGGCTGTAAAGGGCGAAGCGGTCATTGCTCTGCGGCTCCAACAGAGACTGAAGGAAAAGCTCCTCCATTCCGTTATGAAATCATAAGCTATTAGAATCTGTGATATTACAGTTCAATAGGGGCGAATCCATTTTACGGGGTTTGCCTTTTTGATTTTTTGCAGGTTTTACGATATATGCAATCGGGATCAATTGCCTACAGGTTTGACTTGTGACAATTATCTGGAATCGAAGGTCTGCTTGGTCTTCTACTATGGGGTTTCCTTCTTGATTAGGGCGGCTCCTATGTGGTTTTGTAGTTCTATATATTGATAAGGAGCTAAACTATGGACAATCACTTGGAGGAAAAACATCCAAACTCCATTATTAAGCGGATTTTGAAAGTACTAAAAGTATTGATCATTGTATTATTTGTCTTAGCAGGTGCGTTTTTCCTATTTGTTAACCTCGTCAATGTGCCCAACAAAGGGCGTATCGATAAGGCGAATCTGGAAAAATGTGAAAAAATCATAAAAGGCCTTTCCTCATACCAGCAAACCACTGGGCGTTACCCTGTAAGTCTTGACAAACTGATACCAGAGTATCTTTCAAAAGTTCCTCTTGAAACGAGGTATGATGCAGACACCGGGAGGCCTTTTGATTATAACATTGAGGATGATGGACGCATTTTTAGGTTAAGGAATACTGAGGCTCCAATCGGATCCTTGCCTTCTGATTCTTATTTTGAGTATAGATCTGATAAAGGTTCATGGACCCAAAACTACTGGTAAGGAACAAATAAAGGGATGATGGGCAGGGCACATAATGTGACGATTTATTGTATTATCCCCTCAGACACATCCCACAATGGTTGGGATATCTGCAGAGACTGTCGAAAAACCCTAAATCTGTGGTTTTGATGTTCGTAACCAGTTGATTTCATTAGGTGCGAAATTGCTAAAATTGCCATTTTTTTGGGATTTTTCGACAGTCTCGGAAGTTATCTGTAAGGAATTAAATTCTTAGCTATCGAAAAATCCTTCCGCTCGATTAAAAGTGTCTCAAACTATAGAAAAGCAATAAAAAGAGGCATCCACATAATATTAATGTAGGGCGCAATCATGAAAGAAGCAATTAAAAGGAAGAGAATAAAATCTCTGGTGCGTTTCGGATGGATTATCACATCACCGTTACTAATATTGTCCATCCTGTTAATACTAAATACCATCAATCCAATGGCATATATGTATATGCATTCTTTTCAAGTAGTTAACCGTTCAGGTGAGACCGTATATGTAACACCTGTTGGAACGCACATTGGGACAGGATCTCGATTTGTGCTGGCCCAATACGCTATCGAAATGCCGGCCATACCAGTATTTAAACAAGGCAACTTTATTCTCGGGCCAGACCAGCCTAAAAAAATTGTTTTTGATAGGGATGACATTAGCCCATCGGAGATCCTTATCAGAGCCAATAACGGTTCGTACAAGCAAATTGCCATTGATCCACAGTCTTATGCGGTTACTGATATTCCATCCCTCAGTGATCTACCAAATGCGAACAGTGTTGTTATGGATGCCGCAATAGGGTCGGAATACAACTGGATATATTGGGCCATTATTTTCTCAGGATTGCTGCCGCTATATTTATACATTTGGCGGCGTCGATTGACTAAAACGGCGCCCAACAAGTCATTCCAGCCGATCGACGATGCCAGCGGTTGAATTCAATCATTATCCACACTTTTGATATCTGGTACTCTGCAATAAAGCTGTAATAATCAGGGGGCTAAAATATTTGTGATATCGTTCTAATGAAGATTCTCAATTATGAGGTGAAACGATGCGAAAACTGATCATTTTTATAATTTGTGCCCTTGGGATAGCCATAATAGCCGATTATTATGGCATAATATCGCTTCCTTCATTTGAAAAACCAACAATGTTGGAAAACAAAAGTCAAATGATAAACAAGACAACAGATGCACTAAAATGAGATTCAGATTTCTTTTTAATTTTTAGTGGCAATTGTGCGATATCTGCAATCGGAATGAACTGAATCCAAGCTGTTATAATTGTAAGATATACCAAGTTGTCACCACATTTATATATGCCTATATCTTGCGTTTCCGAACAACATTTTCTTTGACACAAAGCCTTCCTTATAATACCGTAAAAAAGCAACTGAATCTCACATAAAAAGAGGTTGCCATGAACTGTTGGGAATTTATGAAATGTGGCAATGAGGAAGGTGGTATCAACGCAGATAAATGGGGCGTGTGCCCTGCCTATCCTGATTACGGGGTATCATGCGCTAGAGTTGTCGGGACTCTGTGCGCCAATAAGGTTCAAGGAACCTCTGCTCAAAAAAGAAAGATGTGTAAACCCTGCAAATTCTATAATAGCATCTATTATGACAAATCCGACGATGGCGTGAATATAGTGATCGTTAATGACGCTTAAAGTCCGGAAAGTAGCCACCTTCAAGTGTTCAGATAAATTGCAAAATAAGATCAACGGTGTTGTATAATGGAAAAAATCCACTGCATATTCTGTGGTGCGTTGGCTGATATTATCAGACAAAATAGTTCTGACATGGTTATCTGCAAAAATTGCCATAAAGAAAAAGAATTTGATACTTATCGAAAAATCTTAGGTGAATGGTTGGATGTAGTTTGCCAAAACAGGATGTTTAAAGAGAGACGCTCTGAGAAAGACCGAAGAGTGGCTGATGATAATATAATGATTGGCACCGACAGAAGGGAATATAGAGATAGAAGAACTTAAAGCTACATTTCAATAAATTTCGTGTAATATTTTTTTTTTATAAGGGCGAATCTATTTTGCTGGGTTTGCCCTTTTCGTTTTGATGATATATGAAATCCTAATGGCTCAGTTTCGGGCTGTGCTTATTGTAAGTTATCACAAGTTTTTAGATTAAGCGAAATTTATTGGCCTCTAATTGTACCCGGTTGTCAAAATATTTAGGTCCAATAATAATAGTTAGGCCGAATTTTGCTGTGACAAGATCCTTGGCTCATATTAAACCCTGAATGGAGGCCAGATGAAAAAGAAATTAACCGCTAAGCAGATAATCAGTTTTTGTGAAGAATCGATCGCTTTTGAAAAAAGGAGAATTAAAAACAGCAAGAAAACTATTGCTGAATGTCAAGAAATGATTGATCGTACTAAGGCATTGAAAAAGGGGAAAGTCTATAAAAAGAAGAAATAGCCTAAACACTTAACCCTCTATCAACCAACTAAAAGACCTTCTACTAACGTTGTGATATCTGCAGAGACTGTCGAAAAAGGTTCAGTTAGCGGTCATGTTTTTTAGAGTTTTAC
>JBHPCZ010000165.1:0-6261 GCA_042573625.1 Thermodesulfobacteriota bacterium | reverse complement strand
CTCTATCTTTATTTAGGTTTGTTTAAAAAATAACTTTAATTACGACACAGTCTCATCGGGCCCGGTTTTCAAGGTCGAATAAATTTGAGGAGTTTGGAGAAGTCATCATGGAAAGATGCAGGATGGTATTTTCAGGTTCAGGGGGACAGGGTGTGATCACGGCATCTATTATCATCGCCGAGGCTGCCGTACTATATGAAGATATGGTTGCCGCACAATCACAGGTGTATGGCCCGGCAGCCAGAGGGGGATCCACCCGGTCAGATGTCATCATTTCTGAAACGGCTATCAATTATCCCAAGGTGATCCAACCCAATGTGCTGGTCTGTCTCACTCAGGAAGCCTATAGTACATATTTCCCGATCATACGACCCGGCGGCCTTCTTATTACGGATACCCGTTTTGTCAAAACCCGAAAAAAAGTCGATGCGCAACAGAGAGAACTGCCCATGTACAGGACCGTCATGGACAAAATCGGCAAACCCATCGTATTTAACATCTGCATGCTGGGTGCGGTCATCGGCCTGACAGACCTTGTCAAGCCCGAATCGATCATCAAGGTTCTGGAAAACCGGATACCCCCCGGCTTTCTGGATATGAATCGCGAGGCGTTGAACCTTGGAATGGAATTGTCTGCGTCGAGCAAAACCTGAATCTTTGCATGAAAATTGATAATAATTTTGGATCACCTCCAAAAAAGGTGTTGTGATCTTAAAGATTCAAGGGTCCTCAAAGCGCTGATAAAATCTTTAGAGAACAAACGCTTGAACCCTTGACCCCTTGAATCCTCGAACCCTCTTGTCCAACTTGCAGGAGAGCAACCCCTTTTAGGGGCAAACCAAAGTCAGGTCAGGATTCTTTACTTGATAATCCATGCCTAAACTTAACAACGCGCCTAGCCTTCCCCCAAGTACCCAGCCGGCGGGAATTTACATCCACATCCCTTTTTGCATCAAGAAGTGTCCGTATTGCGACTTTTACTCCACCACAGACGTCTCTCTTCAATCGGCATTCCTGGATGCCTTGACCCGCGAGATGCAGCTCACCCGCAATGATGCCCTGCGATTTGACACCCTCTATATCGGTGGCGGTACGCCTTCTATTCTGGATGCAGGAAGTGTCGGCCGGATCATTGAATCCGCCCGCAGTCAATTTCGCATTCTATCCAATGCTGAAATAACTGTTGAAGTAAATCCCGGCACTGTAAATCCCCACAAGCTAAAGGATTACATGGATTCCGGAGTAAACCGTATAAACATCGGCGTACAATCTTTCCAGGATGCAAACCTTGATTTCCTTGGACGGATTCATACCGCCAAAGCGGGAAGATTGGCAATGAAACAGGCACAAAACATTGGTTTTGACAACATCGGCCTGGATCTTATCTTTGGCCTGCCCGGTCAAACCCGGGCAGATTGGCTTCGCGACCTGCAGCAGGCTGTTGAATTAGAGCCTGCGCACCTTTCCTGCTACATCCTCAGCTATGAGCCCGAAACCCCTATGGACAGAGACCGCAAGGCGGAGCGGTTTCAACCGCTGCCCGAACAAAGGGTCAGCAACCTGTTTGAAACGACACAGACTTTTTTAAGCAACCACGGGTATAACCAGTATGAGATCTCAAATTTCGCACGATCCATTTCCGGTGGCGCCGAACCCTGCAGATCCAGGCACAACCAGAAGTACTGGTCATTTGTTCCATACATCGGACTGGGTCCCTCCGCGCATTCTTTTTTCGGAAAGACACGTTACTGGAACCATCGAAATACAGGAAAATATATTAAGAATCTGGCGGCAGGACGGCTCGCCCTAGCGGAAAAAGAAGCGCTAAACCGGGAACAGCTTATGATGGAGGCGATCTATCTGGGCCTGAGACAGACCCAAGGCATCACTGTTGACGCTTTTGATCAAAAATTCAGTATCTCTTTTAAAGAAACATATAATGAACTGATAACCCTACTGGAACAAAAAGGACTGATTATTCTTTCTCAAAATCAATGCGCGCTGACAACCCGGGGAATGCTCCTTCTGGATAGTATTGCATCCATGTTTGTAATGGAGTGAGAATCGGAAAGAGCCGGAGGAGGAACCACTAGTAAAATAAACGGGCCACTTAAGTATAAATTGGAAGGATTCAAGGGGTCAAGGGGTCAAGGATTCGAGTGAAAAACAATAAATACAGATTGTGAGGATGCTTAATGCACTCCATAATCCTTGGAGAACAAACACTTGAACCCTCGAATCCTGGAATCCTCGGACCCTTCGTCTTCAACTATGCGGGGGAAGTCCAAGAATATTCTAGGTAGATAAAGTCTTTATTAACACTCCAATATAAAACCGTGCGTGGCTCATGGGCGCCGCCAGATTGGCACGATGGTTTGCCAGTATGCCGCTTAAACTGCTGTTGGTTATCATCCATGGATCGATTTCCGCGGCATGGTGACACGATTCTATGGCATGATGAAGAACTTCGGTCCCCCTTCGTGATTCCACTGTGACCATGAAATCTTCCAGAATCGCTTCCAGAATCGTTGCCAAAGCACTGACAACACCCTGCGAATAGAAAAAGTAGTCATCGGCCTTGAAAAAACTGACCATGCTTCCGTCCGGTTCTTCCGGCTTGACCAGGTTTTCTTCGCAGCTCCCCAACAGATCTTCGTACGCCATGAGCAGCGGGATCAAATTGTCCGTTCGGGTATGAAAATTCGCCTCCCCTTTTTCGAGCTTCTCCTTGTAAATCTGCAACTCTTCCAGACCGGCCTTGTACTTAGATTCAGGAGACGGAAACCAGTATCGATCCGCTTTAATCATGAACCAGTTCATGGCCTTTTCAAGATTTTCGTCAAATGCCGCGGTGGCACCCGTGCGAGAAATGCGCTCTGCCAGAATGACGGCAGTCCGCCGTGTAACTTCAAGAACCCCCAGCTGGAAGTTGTTCACGTTATCCGTAAAGTCCAGAATGTCGTTGGGGCGCCACCCATAGAATCGTTCATTCAACTCATATTCAAGCGGTTTGATGGTGGCCTCTACAAATGCCACGCCTTTGGGCTTCTGTTTCAGCGCCTTGACAGAAGCCGCATCATGGGTCGGCGTCGCGTGTCCCGCGTCCTTCGAAATATCCCTCTCAGCCGTATGAACCGGCGGGGCATGCTTGGGTGTAACAGCCGTTTCTTTGGGGGCGGCTTTATGTTCCGGCACCTGTGCAGCCGGCTTGTGGTGGGCGGTGGCCGGTATCTTCTCAGCCTCTTTTTTACGAGCGGCATCGGCTGCGACCTCGTGCTCCGCAGAAACGGGTGCTGTCTTTTCATCCTGTTTTTGGGCGATCTTGACCGGCTCCGGTTTATCAAAAAACCCGAGCACCGTCCAGATCAGCCAGAGCGCCACAAGGGTGATCAAAACACCCAGAATCACACGTTTTGAGGCAAACCACTGGTATTCTTTTTTGTGCGTGTCCTTACTGTCGTTATTCTGTGACTTTTCCATAGTATCTCCAAATAAACGACCCCTAAGCGCTCTTGCGAAGCTTCCGTATATCACCCACTCGAAGCGTCACGTTCTTGGCGTCAAAATATTCTATTAAAGGTATGACGTATTTTCTTGACGCCCCGGTCATATCTTTGAACTGAGGGGTCGTAATTTCCTCATGGGTCATGAGAAAATCAACCAGCCGCTTCTTTAAGTTCTCGACTGCGTCGGTGTAAAAATATAAATCTTCTTTGGCTTTGACGATAAGCCCTTCATCGATCAGCAGCATGAGCACATCTTTTGCCCGAGCCGGATCAATCCCCAGCGTCTTGTTCAGTTCCTTGAAATAAGGCGGCGTGAGATCGCTTTCTTTGTAAGCCTTCAGGATTTTATTTCTGACGTCAGACTGATCGACAGCGAGAGAAACCGTGTGTGAAGTCAGGCGAACCGTATTCTCCTCGACAGCAATTTTTCTCTCCTTTACCATTTGGCTGAGTGTCAGATTGAAAATCTTCGTGCTGGGCAGAGACGGGTACTTGGATTTGAGTTCTTCTTTGGGCATTCCGGCTTTAAGGGGGTGGGTCTTGTGATACGTATCCAGGTATCGAGATGCTTCCTGTTTCAGTTTCTCAAAGCTGCTCTGATGAACGTAAATCCGGTTTTCCCTGTCCGCAAGGACCACCGTCTTTTTTGAAAGAAGATTCTGCATGGCTTGATCAAGCTGCTTATCCGGCATGTTCGTCATGACTTTGAGATCGGCATAGGATGCGCCCTGATAAAGGGACGCTTTAACGTGATAGTCAATGATTTCTTCAGGTGTGCTATCATCAAGGCCTTTCAATCCCTCGATCACTTCGGGCCTGAATCGCTTGTGCTTTTTCGGAATCGGATTCAGGACACGTCCCCCGGCGATGGTGCGTATCGGAGAATAACTTCGTATGACAAACCGGTCATCCTTAACAATGGCAACCGGCGAATCGAGGCGTAGCTGAGCCGCAGTTTTTTCTCCCGGAAGGAGTTCCTCTGAATCCAGCAGTATCAGTCTGCCGAGCACTTCACTGGTTCCGCTGTGGAACCGTACTTGCGTGCGATTTTTTATCGGTTTTTTGTTACTGTGAAGGAAGTGAATCGAAACGTCGATCATGTAACTCGGTTTCAGGTCTCCCGGAAAGGCCAGGATATCACCGCGGTTTACGGCTGCTCTCTCAAGGCCCTGGAAGTTGACGGCTGTTCGCATTCCGGCTTCCGCGGTATTCTCGCTCTGGTTGTGGACCTGTATTCCCCGGACTTTCGAGGTAATATTCAGGGGATATACCATGATTGTATCTCCCACACGAACACTGCCGGAAATCAGCGTTCCGGTAATCACGGTGCCAAAGCCCTTCATGGTGAACACCCGGTCGACCGGCAGACGGAAGAGGCCCGCGGAAGAGCGTGGGGAAATTTCGGTACTTGCCTCATCAAGGGCTTTTATAAACTCTGGCATACCCTGCCCTGTTGTGGATGAAACCGGTATGATGGGCCGGTCTTCCAGGAAGGTTCCCTGCGTAAA
Organism: Thermodesulfobacteriota bacterium; assembly: GCA_042573625.1. GTDB lineage: Bacteria > Desulfobacterota > Desulfobacteria > Desulfobacterales > UBA11574 > JBHPCZ01. The sequence continues at coordinate 1,247 of JBHPCZ010000165.1, read as the reverse complement.
ATTCCGGATGTCATCAATCACGAGTTCCAGCCATTCCTCGTCCACGAGATCGACTTTGGTCAGAACAACGAATCCGTGTTTTACGTCCAGCAGTGTGCATATCTCCATATGTTCCCGGGTCTGGGGCATGACCCCTTCATCAGCGGCGATGACCATCGTGACAATGTCGATGCCGGTAACGCCGGCAACCATATTTTTTACAAACTTTTCATGACCCGGAACATCGACTATCCCGAGGTGCTGTCCACTGGGAAGGTCCAGGAATGCAAATCCGAGTTCAATGGTTATGCCACGAAGTTTTTCTTCCTTTAACCGATCCGTATCAATGCCGGTAACCGCCTTAATCAGGGTGGTTTTTCCGTGATCGATATGACCGGCTGTGCCGAGAATAATCTGTTTCAACGCCGGAACGCTCCTTATGCCTAAATGGGCTTATTTCGATCTCTCACAGAGATCACAGAGGCACTGAGTTTCTTGATCAGAATCCTTGAGAAGGAGGATTCTGATCAAACATTAAAACACTCAATATTTGACTGAACTCCGCTTTTTACTATAAATTGAGCATGTACTATTATTCTATCAAGAGCGATTTTTTTGCCTGATTTTCCTCTCAAAAAATCAGGCAAAGATAATTTCTATCTCTGCGTTCTCTGTGGGCTCGAGCGAACGCAGTGAGCGGGCGAGAAATAATTATGATCAGATATTTGCTTTAATAAAAAATTAAGATAAATTCTTCATGAAATCCGGGTTAATCGGATCGTCTATTCCTCAAGTACTCCGAAAAATACGCCAGGCCGACCAGGATAATGGCCAGTCCGGTGACATAAACCCTATCTATATTTCCGAAAAAAATACGTGACAGAATGATCGCGCCAATAACACCCAGAAAGGCTCTGATTATAAATATTTGAATCTGGTTCAAAAAAATAATCTCCTTTTCATTCGTTGCGTAAACAAGAAATATTAATACACATGACAATACAGGTCAATATCAAGTTTCCATCGATGGCTGAAACTGAAAGCTCAGGGTGCCAGATTATTATTTAAATTTGTATTCACCGCCCGCTTCGCTTGAGACGCTGAGAGGACGGCAATGGAAAAGTGCTTAGTCTCACTGAATGCAGGATGATAGAAGTGTAGGCTTATGCGGATTCATTTTAAATTATAGAAGGGCATTTCTACCCTTCAAGGCTATGTGTTTTTGCTTTACGACGTCCCTGCCCTGTGGAATGCGAAGCCTATTCCTC
>JBHPCZ010000164.1:0-6287 GCA_042573625.1 Thermodesulfobacteriota bacterium | reverse complement strand
GTTCCGGAGTAATTGATGTTAACCCCCACGTTTGCACTCGGATTAATCCCTGAAATGACCAGCTCCGGCAAAGCGCCGAGTAATTCCATGAAGCCGATCTTAATGCAATCGGCCGGAGTTCCGTTTACCGCATACCCTAGGCATCCGCTGTTTACCTCAACCCTGCTTGCGCGAAGCGGTTCATAAAGGGTGATGCCGTGCCCTACGGCACTGCGTTCACGATCAGGGGCAATCACGGTGACTGTATACTTTTTCGAAAACTGCTTGTACAGTGCCCACAATCCTTCTGAATAAATGCCGTCGTCGTTTGTTAAAAGTATGCTCATTGATCAGTTATGCCAAACAGGTAAAAAGTTTTTTCGTACAGCCGTGAATATTCTGGTTCGGATCCAAAGTTAGTTTCCAGTTCAGAAATGAGCAATTTTTCCCAAGATCAAGGTACTAAGTTCTTCATATGAAGATATTCTATCACATCCTGGATTATCACCATCTCGGTTGCTGATAGATTATACTGTTCCATATTTTCAAGCATTTTTGTTGTTTCAGTAAAATACATTTGTTGTGGAGAAGTGTCAAGAATTCTGAAGGTTAGATAGTGGAGGCTTGACGTAGGGGACGTTCCTGCAAAACGTGCATAATTGTCAATGAACAATTAAAAACTTTTCAGCTTGAGATATTGCTCCAGTTCACAGCTTTACCCAACTCTGTGATAAGAGAATAATACCATAGAAATCATGCTTTTTGGAATCTAAGGCAAATTGCCCAAACCATTTTCTTAATACATACCAATCTTTTAATTTGTTTTAATCATATCTTGTTTTCTTCGAATGTTTCTTTTAGATTAAATTATATAAAGGCCCGTGTGTTCTTACAAAGGAGGTAGAGGTGGCGTGGAAAATCAAGGATAATGATATCAAACTCCTTTCATATATTGCAGAATACAAATTTTTAACCGTAAAGCAACTTGCAGCCCTCAGCCAAAGATCACAACAGGTTATTAGGAGACGATTGCGGCTTCTTAGGACCAAACAGCTCGTTTTTGAGGAAGAGCTCGGGTTAGGGAGGGGGCGGCCGGGTCGAAGAGAGCACATTCACATAATTACGGAAAAAGGCTTGGAATCGTTGCGTGATAGAAAAATCCTTTCCAACCACGCCGAATATATCACGGACAAGCCATCAAAATCTATTTTCATTAATCATGATCTGTTGGTTAATTGGTTCTTTATTCATCTGCTTCAAATTGAGAGGGACAACCCGCATTTTAGCACACAGCATCTCACCATAAACTCACATAATTTGAAAGAAGGAGACACTGAAAAGCCTCTTCTCCAAGAATGGTTTCCGACAGGTGAAGACCCAAATAAAATCGTATCAATGATTCCAGATGGTGTTTTCACCATCACCAACAAAGTATCAGAAAAAACCCTCCTTTTTTTTCTCGAAGTGGACATGGGTACCGAGACGCTGGTTACGACAAAGCGGGTTAAGGGGGATATTCGTCAGAAAATAATCAACTATCAGACCCTGTTTCACGGTGATCATTACAAACGTTATGAAAAAATTTTCAACGCTAAACTTAACGGTTTCCGCCTACTCTTTCTTGCTAACACGCCTGGCAGGATGAAAGCCTTATGCGACCTCACGCAAGAAATGTCGCCATCAAAATTCATCTGGGTTACGAATCAGGACCAAATGTTTTCTCATGGTCTATCCGCTGAAATTTGGATGAGGGGAGGTCAGTATGACAAACCCCCAGAGTCCATTTTAAGTCAAAAACTGGCATTTGAAGCACCGGTTATGGATAAAATCCGGTAGCCGAAAAGGTGTACTTTAATTCGAGCCAGGGTGTAACTTTATTATTTTGTCAACACTGAGTGTGGCTTGATAAGAAAGGTGTATTTCTGATTTAGATTCAATTGGTTATGGCTTTTAATCATAATTGAGAGGGTGTAACATAATTAAAAAAAACATGCGCAAATACCATCCAAAGACGTTAAATTCATCCAATTGCATTACACCCAATTTTTTAGAATTGAATATAATATCAAAGAGATAACAGGTGTAACACAATCCGACTAATAATAAGATATATAATTATAGGTTAAGGTATGCCAGATAAATCCAGGTAAAGCATTATTTAAGAAAGTGACATTAATAGCGATTGCTTAATCTCTGACTATATCCGAAATGAGCCGGCATGGTATTGTTATAAGTCCGGGTCTTTTGTTTTGACCAGTAAGGCTTGGATTTTAGATTTTTGTATTTCCGAATGGTACCTCTTTTCAATTCCTTCATTATGTAATCCTGCCAGTTTTCAGCGAACATCCATGGATAGACCGGTACAACTTCCATACCCATTTTTGAATATACAGTTTCTTTAGTCTTGATTCCATGGTCATAATTTTTTTGTCCAGCCAAGCCATAATATTCGATATAAGTTCCAAACTCAGGGAGATAGAAATCAGGATACCAAATTCTCGGTCTATGCTCATCTGAATTAACTAATATGCTTGGCTCATATCGATATTTAATTGCGTTGGAATCTAAGAAATGTGCTATTCGACGTTCGCCCTCAGATTTAAAATCAGGTCTTTTCTCTCCTTTGATCACATCTTCAAGATTTTGGTGCATGAGGCTTCAAAGTTTTCCGAAAGCGGATAAAATATATAAACCTGAGCCACCACTTCAAAATGGTGAAAAAGATTTCATCTCCTTGGATTGCGTCGGAGCAGAGAAACGCACCTATGGGTGCCTCCGCGCCGTTTGTTTTTTCCTTTGCAGGTTTGTTGTGCTGCTGGGGCCCGGTCGTGAACACGCAAATCGCCTATCCTAAATCTTTCGCATTCGGGTTGACCCCGAATACGAAAAATTTATGGAGCGATTCGCTACGTCCCCGACCTTGCAATTATTCTCCTTGGTTTTAAAAAATAGAAACCAAGGAGGTGAACATAATATGAATACATCTAAAATAACAGTCTTGTGCAGTATCTGCAAAAGACCGTCTGATACAGGCAAAGCTATGTGTTATGATTGCATTGGAGCCATTTTCAACCCCAGCCTCTCATACCAGCTTGAACAGGAAGCAATAATGGAACATGCAAAACACATTATCATGCTGGCACATGAAATGTTAAAGTATGACAGCATTCTTTTAAAAGATTGAGCTTTTTCCTGCTCCACCCCTCTCCCTGCCCTCTCCCCTCGAGGGGAGAGGGTGTTTAATCCTGTTCTATTCATTGTTTCATACTTCAAGGCTTTAAAGAAACCGAAAAGCTTATATAGATATTCCGTCTATCGGCAAGGATCTGGGATAGGTTAAAGGCTATAGTTGTCTTCCGAAAACTAAAAGAAAAGGCGCAAACAAACGCGCAATAATCGAAGAGGCGCTTGAGGGGTATTTTGCTTAACAAAATGATTTTAAACAATCATTCAACTGACCGGTTAATTGGACCTATCTGTATTGAACTTACAGAAAAAGAGATCAATAAGATAAACATAAGAGCTTTAGCAAACTACTTGCTCAACAGAACCTTAGTTTTGAGCCATGCTGTAAACGCAGAAATCCTTGAACCGATTTCACTATGGCTGGATGATCCAAACTTCATGGAAAAATTCAGGATCAATATTGAGGATCAAGCTCCAAACTGGAAAGAATACAAGCGCAAACAACGGCAAAGGACCCAGCAGCAAAAAATGTTGGCAACCGAACGCCTGAAACTCTATTGGCAGGAAATCAGGAAAAAACGAAATTTCAGGAAGGAACTATCCTCAATCTTAGGTGGAAAAACACAAAGCCAGTTTTGCACAGATACACTAACACACAAAAAAGCAATCATTGATGAAAAATTCCTGTCATCCATCATTGCACCATTCAGCCCCATCGAGCAGCACCGCCGGGAAACTATCCATCAATTCAAGAAAGCCCGGACAATGGCAATCTCAAACCTCCTGCCCTGGAAATTGTTGCTGTCAACCGAACTAACATCGGCAAAACATTTCAAAAATCTCAAGACATATTGCTCTGCAAAAAAGGACAAAGTTTCAAAACTTATGCATCTATTGCAGATGGAAACTGATGGGGAAGTCAAACTCAGTCAGGACAACCCTTTCAGTGACATAATAATCGAACCCCTGGACGTAGAACTGGAACAAAGCATCACCATTAAGGATCAGAACGGCCAAGAATACCATTTTGACTGGCGTGAACTCAGCGACAACCAAAGAAACAAAATTGTTTCCGATATGATGGCTAACCGAATTTTGTGTAAAACAGCGTGAGGTGATATGCTTGGACAAGAAATTCAAAGATAAAAAATATGTGGTGTTTGATATCGAAACTAGTGGCTTAAACCCCTGGTACGGTGACAGGATCACATGCATCTGTGCAAAAGACAGTGATGCCCAAATATTTGCATTGGTCGATGAGGATGAACAAACAATTATCCGCTCATTCCTTGGTTGGCTCGTAAAACGAAAACGAAACAAATATTTCCTAATTACTCAGAACGGTAAAGAGTTTGACATCCCATTTATTTTGTCTCGTATTACCTTGAAAATGAATCTCGATGAGAAAACAGGACTCTTTATACTTAACTACGAACATCTTGATCTAATAAAACTCACAAAAAAGCCGATATCCCTCAATGCCAAAGCCGAACTGTTGGGTTGCACCCCCAAATCTGGCTCAAGCGAGAACGCAATTAAGCTTTGGAATGAAGGCAGGTATGATGAGCTGAAGGATTATTGTGTCCAAGACGTGGATACGACTGAAGAAATTTATTTGAAGTGGTGTAGCTTAAAATGAGAAATCCAAACCCCTTTACAAGCCGGCAAATCCGATTTCTTGAAGCCATTCGTGAAAAAATCAGGGAAATAAACGATCCAGATTCTGAAATCATCACCAACGAGAGCTATACATTTCACTCAGAACAGACAAAACAGTTCGGCAAAATTACCAAAATTCGATTCGGGCCAAACTCCTGCCAAACTAAAGCAGAAGTTATCGAAAAAGCAGGACTGATAGATGAATCCAAGAATGCAAAAAAGGCTGAAATACGCAAGAAATTCGGCCTTAGAGAGGCAAGGAACAGCAAGGCTAATCTTTTTGAATCTGAATGGAATAATATAATGCTCAAGGTGAAGAAAGCGGTTTTCACAGCAGGCTATTTAAACCAGTTATTTGCAACAGGCCAGCAAATAGTCTCAGACCCAATTGCCCTGTTTCAGCAGATTGTCATGGAGGAGTATGTGGAGCAAATTAAGGTAAATAAAAAACAGATTCACCACCCTGAAACAATTAAAACTGTTGAAACTCAAGTTATTTCAAGAATTAGGCCGTATGACCAAGAGTTAGAAGGGTTGGAATAAGACTGCCGGATTACATAAAAAATTTATGTACAAATAGCATTACACATATTTCGACGATAATCCGAAAAGAACCCATCAAAAAATATCCATTTGCCCATCAATCAGCCATGCTGAGTACCAAATCCATGTTTTCCCCGCTTTTTGGAAAAATCAGTTTGATAGAATTGGACCTGAATAGTTTTGGACATTTTGGGAATCTTGGATCGCAAAAAAAAGATGGTGATTTTAAATGAAACGGCATGCCAGGGCAGCAATATCAACGAAAATCGAAGCCAATAAGGATAAGGTTTACAGAGCCAGTGATATTCATGATATTGCCGGCCTTATTTTTACCAATAAAAATGCAAAAGCTCTACGCACTGCATTCATCCTGATATTTCTGTCAATCAAATACAGCCAGGAGCATAAGCTTACAAGCCATGAACTTGAAGGTGTCAGACAAAATAAAGCTCCTGAAGTAAGCCAGAAAACCCTCTGGAAAGCACGAGCAACTATGGCAAGGATTGGTATTATAACGCGGAGGGATGGAATCTACTGGCAATTTGCTACAAAATTCGGAAAATCTTTGAATAATCTTGCGGAAAAGACTGGGCAACTCATGGTGCCCAATGGTTCAGGAGAGCAGGCACAAAAAGAATGGTTTTTATTGGAATGTAGCAAAGGAATGCAATAGCTATCTGCTATTGGCGGAATAAAATATTTTACTTCTATAAGAAAGGTCCAACCCAAGCGCCACAAGAATCTTTCTTTGAGTCTCAACCCTACATGGTTTGCCGGTTTCAATGCGGGAAATTGTAACTGGAGAGACACCAGCCTTCCTTGCAAGCTCAGTTTTGCTCATCATGAGAGATTCACGGTATTTTTTGAGGAGGTTCTTTTTCACATCAGCAAGTTAATCTTTATCATGGTCAACCCTGTAC
>JBHPCZ010000163.1:0-6293 GCA_042573625.1 Thermodesulfobacteriota bacterium | reverse complement strand
GGCACCGGGATTGGGCAAAAGGGGGCGTTTTTCAAAGGTTTCACAGTTTAACCGGGCATTAATGCAATCCTCAAGCGCGACGCTGAAACCTCGTAAATGTTAATAGCCATCGAGTCAAAGCTTTTCAGCATCAAGGCATCTGCCAGCGCCTTGGCACTTCCCTCAAAATTAACGAGCAAGGTAGCTTCATCCGGCTTCATTTCCTTTACCTGTATTCCGGTTACACCTGCCATTTCACGAATAACTCTTCGAAATTTAACAAAGTTTGCAAGATCAGCAGTCCCTTCAACAAGGATCTCCACGATTTCAGGTTTCTTTTCTTCTTTCTGCCAGGATTCGTTTATCTGAAATGCAAGGGCCTCACCCGCGAGTGATCCGGCATTTGACAGCGCGCCTTTTCCGCCGGCAATTTCATCCGTATGTGTTGTTATTATGGTCTGTGTGGTTGAAGCGATCTCTTCTCCAGAATTCGTTCGTAATGCGCGGGCTCTTACAATGCCCTGAAACGACTTTATATTCTCTCCCATTACACTCGACGTTTTATATGCCAGTGACCTCCCAACGATGACAACGTCTGCCTGAAACCGAAGCCCGATACGAACGGCCTCCGGGTCGTTTATTTCGGTTTCAAAAGGTTGAGACGCCCCCTCTGCAGTGCGAACCGTATCGCCGGGGTCAATAACAAAAAACCCCTTTGCTTTCATTGTTTCAGCCATGGCACTCTCGGAAAACGGCCTGAAATAATCTGAATCTTCTCTTTTCGGGTATGTCGGTAAAGGGTCTCCGAGTTTCTGCTCTGAAATAAGAAATAAAACTCTCGGCATTTCCTTTTTAACCAGTATAATCCCGGCGTTCGACAGCTGTTCTTCCATCTTTTCTACCAGGACTGAGACCTGTACCAACACCCTGTATTCCTTATCGGCCACTGATGATGTCAGAACCTTGTAATCCCTGACAAACTCACCGGTACGGCTGTAAACGATTTCATTCAACGTCTGAAAATTGCGAACCATCGAATTAACGGTCAACAGGTCCGCCGCCACCAGGGCCACCGCTGAAATCAAGCTATTCGATGTCGCGCGGCTTTTTGCTGTTGGCACATCATCACCAAAGATTTTGCCCGTTCCAATGACTTCTACCGTCTTTACAAACGCTTCTTGCTCAGTCTGCCCAGCGATGGGAAGCATCAATGTTACGGAGAGAAAAAAGATCGCAGCCAGCATGCCGCTAATTCTTATCTTTGATACAAACATTATCTTTCCTTCTGCATATGGAATGAAACATTTTTTTTAAATTGTAATTCTATGAGGAGTCGGGGTGTTTTAATTATAAAGGCCTCTGTTCTTTCTTTACGAACCCTTGTGCACGAGTTTACACGATTTAAAAAAAGATTGGCCATGGAGCGTTTAATAGAGAAAACTCCCCGACCCCTCAATTCTATAGCACATTTAAGCCTGACGGGCTACCGCATAATCGGCAATCATCAAAAGGACCTCTCTGGTGGTTGAGGGCTTGAATATAGACAGTGCATCTTTTGCTTTATTGACATAGCCGCTTGCCAGATTTTTTGTATATGCCAGTCCTTCATGTTGTTCTAACAGGCTTATCAATACTTTAAAATCCTGGACGGAAAAAGCCTGATCTTTAATGATGTTCTCCATTAACACCCGATCCTTTGGACTGGCCGTCTTTAAAGAATAAATAACCGGCAGGGTCAGTTTGCCCTCTTTCAAGTCTGCACCGACCTCTTTCCCGATAACGCTGGTATTTGATGTATAGTCAAGAAGATCATCGGCCATCTGAAAAGCGATCCCCAGATTGAAACCATATTCTGAGAGGGCTGATTCCTCTTTGTTTGATGAACCAGCGATCATCGCACTGACCCGGCATGCGCCCTGAAAAAGAACGGCGGTCTTTCGCTGAATAATTTCCATGTACTCCTCTTCGGAAATATCTAAAGCGCCCTTTCTGAAAAGCTGTTGTATCTCGCCCTGGGACATGTTTTCTGTAATTTCCGCAATGACCTTAATGATCTCGGGAATCCCGGTCTCCGCAGCGATCGAAAGCGACCGGGCCAAGAGAAAATCTCCAACCAGAACAGTGGTCGGTGCTCCCCATATTGCATGCGCAACAGGTTTACCCCTTCGCAGCGTGGCGCCGTCCACAAGATCGTCATGCAAAAGCGTCGCCGCATGTAAATATTCAAAAACAACTGACAGCGTTCTGTCATAGTTGCCTTTATACCCACAGAGTCTTGCCGATAAAATCGTAAGGAGAGGCCTTAACCGTTTGCCACCACTGAATAAAATGTGACTGGCTGTTTGAGAGACGAGATCAAGATGCGGATTCAGATTTTGCTCGAGTTCGACTTCAATTTCATCAAGCTCGTCTTTTACCAATGTGAGAATCTTATGCTTCAGGTTGCTCATATCGCTTCTCCTATTAGATCATATTCAAGCGCATCATCAATCCGGACGCTGACAAAACGCCCGATCTCTAAATTATGAGAACGAACATACGTTAAACCATCTACCTCTGGAGCCTGAAAAAATGTTCTTCCACAAAAAAGATTGTCCTCGATTTCCGTTTCCGGAATGACCTTGTACGCACGACCGATATGCCTCCGGTTCTTTTTCAAAGATATTTCCTTCTGACGGGACATAAGCTGGTCATGCCGCTCTTTTGCCACGATAACCGGAACATGACCGGAAAGATGGTGTGACGGAAGATCGTTGAAATCGGAATAAACAAAGACGCCGAGATGATCAAAATGAACCTCTTCAACAAAAGATAGAAGTGCTTCGAAATCCTTTTCTGTTTCCCCTGGAAATCCGGCCATCACTGTTGTCCGAAGCGACGCATCAGGATCAATTGATCGAATTTTATCAATAAGTCTTAAAAGGTCATCACCCGAATAATTTCGACCCATCCTTTTTAATACATTTTTGCTGGCGTGCTGAATCGGAATGTCAAAATATGAACAAATATTAGGGTGCGTTGCAACGGTTTTTATAATTTTATCGTTGATACTCTCCGGATGTCCGTACAGGAACCTCAACCAAACCGCCGCTGATATCTCTGAAATGTCCTTCAACAACTGAGCGAAATCTGCGGGTGGAGATAAATCTTTACCATACGACGTTGTATCCTGGGCAATAAGTATCAGTTCGTTTACACCAGAAGCAATCAATGAACGCGCTTCGAGGATAATATCTTCAAAGTGCCTGCTTCTTTGTCTTCCCCGCAGCTTTGGAATAATACAATATGTGCATCGCCGACTGCATCCTTCCGCAATCTTTAAATAGGCCGTGTGAAGAGACGTTCTTAGCCTGGGTGCATCATGCCTTGGAAGTGTTATTAAACTTGGATCCGTTAATAGACATTTTCTATACTCATCAGCGTTTTCCAAGGCCGTTACAATTTTATCAAAAGCGCCGGTGCCCAAAAAGAGGTCGACCTCCGGCAAGGTCCGAACAATTTCATCCCTGAAGCGTTCCGGAAGGCACCCAGTAACAACAAGCTGTCGGCATGCGCCGGTGCTTTTAAATCTTGCCAGCTCCAGAATTGCGTCAATGGATTCATTAATGGCAGACTCGATAAAGCTGCATGTATTGATAATAATCACTTCGGCTTTTTCAGGCTCCTGTGTAATGGTCCAACCGGCCGCCTTTAACCGTCCCAGCATTATTTCGCTGTCAACAAGATTTTTTGCACATCCCAAACTGACCAAGTGCAGTTTCATCAAATTTTCTTTTCGCGAGTTTTATCCGCCTTTGGCGTGATTACACGATTTAAAAAAAGAATATCCTTGGGGCGTTTAACAGAGAAAACTCCCCGACCCCTCATTTACCTTTATAGCGGTTTCCATAAATATGTTCCTATTGATTCGCTTTTGTTCATATTTTATTCAGCTGCCAGCTGAAACGGAACGTTATTTTGACAACCGCTATAACACGGCAACCTGCCTGTTGAAGGTACAAATTGCTCCCTAATCCACCGGAACTTTGGCTTGCATTGTCTTTCAAAGTAATGTTCAGTACCATCAATTGAAAAGAGGAACAAGTCTGATTGAATCAGCAATGCGGTTACATTAAAATCAAAAGGCCCCCTGATGGTGCAGGCGACCTTGATCACATAATACGACATTGCCAATGTTTTAAGGATACAGTTTAATACCTGAATTTTGCACGATTCAGGTGTTAATATATCAGGATATTCTCAAACTTTTTTATTCTTTTAATTTTCTGATTTCTTCTGTAACCAGAGGTAAAACCTCAAAAAGATCTCCCACGATCCCGTAATCCGCCTTTGAGAACATCGGTGCTTCCGAATCCTTGTTGATGGCCACAATAACCTTGGATGTCGACATCCCGGCAAGGTGCTGAATCGCCCCGGATATTCCGCAGGCAATGTACAGATTGGGGGATACCGTCTTTCCGGTCTGACCCACCTGATCCGATGGTGGGCGCCACCCCTCATCAACTGCAGATCTGGACGCCCCCACTGCGCCATTGAGCAGTTCAGCCAGCTCCTCAATTATCGAATAATCCGCACCTCCCATCCCTCTGCCGCCGGATACAATGATATCCGCTTCCGTAAGCTCAACCTTGCCGGTGTCAAGGGTCTTTTCGATAAACATCAGATCTGTCTTTCCTGTGTCCACATCAATCTTTTCGACGACTCCGGCTCCGTCAGTTTCCTTCACGGCTATTGAATTGGGCCGAATTGCTGCCATCTGCAGCTCACCACTTAAAGCCGCTTCAGCCAAAACCTTTCCGCCATACATGGGACGTGTAACAATGAGATTGTTTTCCTCAACACGGATCGCAACGCAATCCATGCCAAGGGATGCATCAAGCCGTGCGCTAAGTCGAGCGGAAAGATCTTTACCCTGGGTAGATGCGCCTAAAATAACTGCCGCCGGCTTTTCTTTTGTGATGATATCTGCAATCACATTGGTATATGTATCGTTTAAATACTCTGTAAGCGATTCATTTTCGGCCACGATAATTCTATCCGCACCGAATTTCTGAAGAGACTTGGATATCTCCTCAATATTTGATCCTAAAACAAGAGCTGCAAGATCACAATCCATTTGATCGGCTATCCGTCTTCCCTCGCTTAAAGCCTCAAAGGTAATCTTTCTAAAGACGCCCTCTGTTTGTTCTGCTATTGCAAGCACTCCTTGTGGCATGTTTATCTCCTTATTTTAAAACAAATCCTTGATCCAGTTGTCTGAATGGATCAGTAAAGAGAGTTTATTTAAACTACTTTAGCATCCTTATGCAAAGCCCTGACCAGGGCGGCGGCCTTTTCCCGGGGGGTGTCCCCCTCAATGATCACGCCACCTTCTCGCTCCGGCGGAAGCTTCATCGAGATCACCTTTATCTTTGGTCTCCCGACCTGTTCGGCGCTAAGCCCTATATCTGCGATGGTTTTTATATCAATAGGCTTCTTTTTTGCCTTCATGATACCCGGCAGTGACGCATAGCGGGGCTCGTTCAATCCCCGCTGGGTCGTAAAAAGGGCGGGAAGCGATGATTCAAGTATCACAGTCCCTCCTTCAACGGTTCGTTGACACCTGATCTTTCCTTCCATAATTTCGACTTTGATCACCAGCGAAATATGAGGAATATTTAAGAACTCTGCTGTTGCGGGGCCGACCTGATAATTATCATCGTCAACCGCACGCTGCCCTGCGATAACCAGGTCGAATGGGGTATCCTTAAGCACGGCAGCAAGAATCCGAGCGATATTTAGCGCATCGCATTCCTGTACGATGGGATCATCGATCAATATCCCCTTATCAGCCCCCATCGCCAGGGCAGTTCTTATGGCTTCAACCGCCTTTTCCGTCCCCGCGGAAAGAATGGTCACCGTTCCGCCGTGGGCCTCTTTGATCCGAAGTGCTTCCTCAACAGCAAATTCGTCATAGGGGCTAATGACCCATTTAAGATCATCGGTCTTTATGGATACACCGTCCTCGGATATCCCGATATACGATTCTGTCGCAGGAACCTGTTTCAACAATACTACAATTTCCACTTTTGCCTACCCTTCCTTTCGATTTAAATTGTATTGAATAATCCCCCCGACCGTCGTTCACGAAGGGGTTATCTGAAAACTCTGGAGTTTATTACTCAAGTTTCACATCCTAACACTTTATATACTATATTAATATTTTATAGGTGGGATGATGTTTTTCAAAGACAGAACACCTGAATTTAGAACGATTCAGGGAGACCTTTGAAAAATGTTCAATTTTGCCTGCCCAGTTAAATCCGCATTTAACA
>JBHPCZ010000162.1:0-6406 GCA_042573625.1 Thermodesulfobacteriota bacterium | reverse complement strand
CTGTGGTTTATCTATAAACTGACCAGTTATATGTCACCGAACTTATGAAATAGAGCACCAAATACAATGAATAAAAAGAAAACAGTATACCTGATCGACGGGACCGCCTATATTTATCGGGCGTATCACGCGATCCGGAGCCTCTCCAATTCAAAGGGACTGCCCACGAATGCGGCTTTCGGATTTACCCGGATGCTCATCAAGCTCATGGATGAGCGAACTCCGGAATACGTGGCGATGTTTTTCGATGCAAAGGGCCCGACCTTCCGGCACAAAATATACGAAGATTACAAAGCGAATCGCCCACCTATGCCGGAAGACATGGCGGTTCAGATTCCCTACATCAAGGAGATTACCGAGGGGTTCAATATACCGGTTTATGAAAAAGAGGGTTTTGAGGCGGACGATCTCATCGGCACCCTGGGACGAATGGCTGAAGCTGCCGGGTTTTCCGTGGTCATGGTTACCGGCGACAAGGATTTCATGCAGCTCGTAACGGGGAACACCATTATTTGGGACCCCATGAAGGAGAAAATTATCGATGCGGATTCCATCCGGAAGGATTTTGGAATTGAGCCGCATCAGATGATCGATGTCATGGGGCTTTCCGGGGATACGTCTGACAATATACCGGGAGTGCCCGGCATCGGTCAGAAAACCGCGCTCTCTTTAATAAAAACCTTCGGGAGCATGGACCAGTTGTATGAGCAGGTTGACACGATTACCAAGAAAAAACAGCATGAGAATCTCGTTCGCTACAAGGCGCAGGCACTGCTGAGCCGGGAACTGGTTACCATTGACACCAGCGCACCCACACCCTTTAACCCGGAAGAATTCAAATCCAGATCCCCGGACAATGAAAAACTCTCCAGGCTTTTCAAGGACCTTGAATTCAGGCGGTTGCAGAAATCCATCCCCAAAAAAACAGATCTTTCAAAAAAGAATTACAACACGGTCCTGGACATGGATGCGTTTGCCGAGCTGATTAAACGCCTTAGATCTGCGGGTGTGTTCGCTTTTGACACAGAGACAACATCAAAAAGCCCTGTAAAGGCAAAACTCGTCGGATTGTCCTTTTCAATGCAAACGGATGAAGCATTTTATGTCCCCTGTGCCCATGATTATCCAGACGCACCAAAGCAGCTTGAACTTCAGGATGTACTGAAACTGTTGAAACCGCTTCTTGAAGATCCAGATATTAAAAAGATCGGTCAGAATATAAAATATGACTGGCTCGTCCTTACGCGTTATGGAATTGAGCTTGCAGGGGTTGTATTTGACACCATGCTGGCGTCCTATCTGCTGAATCCATCAAAGCGGGCACATAACCTGGACCAGATTGCGCTCGATTTTCTTGATCACAAGACAATAACATATCAGGATGTTGCAGGAAAAACATCCACGAGCTTTGCTCGGGTTCCTGTTGAAAAGGCTGCTCCCTACGCATGCGAAGATGCTGACATCACCCTCGCAGCTTATAACGTTCTGATGAAAGCGCTTGAAGCGGCAGATCTCAATGGACTTTTAGCAGAGGTTGAAATACCCCTTGTTGCGGTTTTGAAGCGGATGGAAAAGGCCGGGATTTGCGTGGACAAAGAGAGACTCCGCGTGCTCTCAAAAACCTTTGAAGGTCAACTTGTAGAGCTTGAACAAAGAATTTATGCCATCGCAGGAGAAGAATTCAACATCAGGTCGTCACAGCAGCTTGGCCGGATCCTTTTTGAAAAGCTCAAACTGCCGGTGCAGAAAAAGACGCGAAAAAAGACAGGATATTCGACCGACGTTGAGGTGTTGACGGTACTTGCCGTCCAGCATGAACTTCCGGATCTTATCTTAAGACACCGAACCCTGGCCAAGCTGAAATCAACATATACGGACGCGCTGCTTGAACTCATTAACCCGGAAACCGGACGGATCCATACCTCATTTAATCAAACCGTCACGGCAACAGGCCGTCTCAGCAGTTCTGATCCGAACCTTCAGAATATCCCTATCCGAACCGATGAAGGGTTGGAAATTCGAAGGGCGTTTATCCCCAGAAAAGGGTGGCAATTTGTTTCGGCCGATTATTCTCAGATTGAGCTTCGAATTCTGACCCATTATTCCAACGACCAGATCCTTATCGAAGCGTTCAAGAATGATGAGGATATCCATACCCGAACCGCTACCGAGGTGTTTCAGGTTTTTCCGTCTATGATTAACGCCGAGTTGAGGCGGCAGGCAAAAGTCATTAATTTCGGCATCGTATACGGCATGAGTGCCTATGGTCTTTCCAAAGCACTCAATATCAGCCGGAAAATGGCAAAAGCCTATATAGACAATTACTTTGCAAGGTACAAGGGTGTAAAAGAATTTATGCGCCGGGCCATTGAAGATGCCAGAAGGACCAAACAAACCAGTACGCTTCTGGGCCGTATCCGGCTTTTACCGGAGATCGACAGTTCCAATAAGGCCGTTCGTGAATTTGCCGAGCGAACGGCAATCAACACGCCGATTCAGGGAACCGCCGCCGATCTGATTAAAGTCGCCATGATAAACGTGGACGCCGCATTCAGAGAGAGAGGTCTCAAGGCTGAAATGCTTCTTTCAGTGCATGATGAAATTGTTTTTGAAGTTCATCCGGATGAACTCGATCTCGTGAAAAATTTTGTGAAAGAGATCATGGAAGGCGTGTGGGATCTCAAGGTGCCGCTTAAAGTGAATGTGGCCTCTGGAGAGAACTGGGCGGAAGCACATTAGAACCTATCTCAAAATAATCTTTTGGCCCAACCTCGGCGTTGGAGCCTCGTTTCAAGTCCTCGACATACTTGAGTATGCCTGCGGGTTAAAACTCGGCTCCGCCTTGATCTTGAACCAAAATCTTTATTTTGAGATGGCTTCTATCCCGGTTTTTTCAATATCGAATATCGAATGTCCGATATCGAATATAGGAGGAAAGCAGCGAGTTGTCTCCAGATTGAATTCTTCGTGGGATTTGGCGTTTTCATTTTAAAAAGGCTAAAAAAACCTTCATCATTCGACATTCCTTGTTGGATATTGGATATTAGGAAGCTGTATAAGAGCGACGATCTTCAATGCCATAGGCGATGACCTTCCGCCTGGAGACCCTGATTCAAAGTCGTATGGTCTGCACACGAACGAATGGAAGCCTGTCACACAAATTCCATTCCCAAAAAAACAACGAAGACGGCGATGGCATGCATGGTGAGGAGAATGGATAAAGGGCAAACAATCCAAAGATGGGCGGTCATTGCTTTGGTATAAAGCGCACGCCCATTTTCATCTTTAAAATTTCCAAGTTCACGAAAGCGACGCCAGTAAAAAAGAAAGAGCACCGGCGCAAGGGTCAAAAAAAGGATACTCCATCCCAAAAGCCAGGAGGGGTACGCGCTCCTAAAGTGTGTGGTCGCCTTTAAGTCAAACATGTAAACACACATCAATACCGCTCCGACAGCTCCAAAGAGCATAACGCCCAAGGGTCCTTTTAGTTTTTCAACCTGGTCGATCCACGCCCAGTTACCCTCCGGTTCTGTTCTTAGACCCATAAGGGTTAGAACCCCGATGATACTTGATGCGGAATTTATTCCCATATCCATCCAACCGTAAAATCGATCCGGGTAAATACCCTGCGCCAGTTCATCTACAACGCCCAGCATTGAAGAACATAAAAAGATGAGGATATAAATCCCCTTTCCTCTGTAATCGATGGAAAGTGCTTCATAGAGAAGCCAGGTCATGAGTATGTATTCCGGAATGTGGATATGCTTGTTCGGATTGGGTTCAAGAGCCATCACGGCATAAACAATGAAGGTACAGGGAATGAGGAGGACAAAGTGCCGGTTACTTTTCTTGGTTATCATACCAAAAAGAATATAAGATATCCCAAGAAGGATGATCATCGCGGCCGGAATTTTTTGGGCGACAGGGGTTGAAAAATGTGTTTCTATAGTTCGATAGACAACGATGGCATCGGGAAGAGCGGCGGTATATGCCGCCACCAAACCCCAGAGGATGGTTCTCCTGAAACGGGCACTTTTTTCATTCACCAAACGCAACCTGATTGATCATTTTCACGTCGGCAGGCGGAATTGAGACCTTTGAAAAACGCCCCCTTTTGCCCAATCCGGGTGTCAGGCTCAAATTTTAACCCGCCACCAAACTTTGGCGGGTTAATCCTCGAAATACTCAATGTATACCTGCTTGCCCTGTGAAATGCGAAGCCCATTTCTCTGGGGTCGTTAAAATTTTCGCCTTCCGTGGCCTTGAACCCCGGTTAAATGTTAAATACGGATTTAACTGGGCAGACAAAATTAAACATTTTTCAAAGGTCTCGAATTATCATCTGCTCGGCCACGACAGCTTAAGACCTGTTGCCTTGCAAATCCATCCCGCTACAATTGGGATGAGAAATCCGGGTTAAGTCGCCTTTTCGTCTTCTTGTTCCGGTGCTTCTTGTGGGCCCTTTACTGTCTCTTGGACGGATTGGTAGATGGTTTTGAAAGTTTCATGGAAACCGGCGGGGGAAATCCTCCCGGCTTCGATGAATTTTACGACAATTTCTTTGGTTGTCCGAAGAATCTGTTCATCAATGGAGGCCATGTGACATACCTTGTGATTTAATTTATTTATAATGATTTTGATTTGTTATCAGAAAAAAATCGAAGTGTCAAGGTTCTCTCGTGCTCAATTTGTACGCTTTATTTAAAAAGTCTGTTTGACAGGGGCTCTTTTTTTCTTTATTGACAGGTCGTTGTGCAGACCAAAACAGTGCGGTTTTGCAAGAAGCCGTCTATCTCGATTGAAATGAGTGATTTTGGAGCAAAACATGCCGCAATCGAATGGTAAGAATATCGGATATAAAATTGAAAGTCCGGATACGATTGATATCAGCCTGCTTGAGCCGATCGATTATGACTACAGCGGTCAAAGGGACATAGAGATTACCATAGAGCAGCCTGAATTCACGGCGGTATGCCCCATGACCGGATTGCCCGATTTTGGATGTATTAAAATAGAATACCGGCCCGATAAGAAGATTGTTGAATTGAAGTCGCTGAAATATTACCTGCTGCAATACAGGAATGTTGGAATTTTCTATGAGCATGTGGTTAACCGGATCCTGGACGACCTGGTTGCTGCTCTTGATCCCAAGCATATGGAGGTGGCAGGAGAATTTACGGCCCGGGGCGGAATGACAACCAGAGTTTCAGCTGTGTACGAGGGGGAGAATGATATTTCAGAGGCGTAAAACCTGTTTTAAAAGAAATTATGTCATTTTGAGCGTTTTCGTTTTGCTGGCATTTGTACCGATGATTGCAGGGTGCACACCTTTTACGGCCATCAAGAATAAAACAAAAAAGATCACTCAAAAGCTTACAAACTCAGACGAAGCCCTGAAAAAGAAGATCGGCATTGTCCTTTTTGACAATAAGACATCTTTCACGGATCAGGATTTTGAAGAAGTTTTTCATGCACATCTCGTTGAAACCGTTAAAGAGGCGTGCCCTGATATGTTGTTTTTAAAACCGGGCGATGAGGGGTATCCTGATATCTTTATCACCCTGCCCAAAAAACTATCCGGCCGGATCGACGGTTTGGCGCTGGCAAAAACAGGCAGACTGCTGGGCATGAACGCTATCGTGACCGGAAGTTTAACGGACATCAGAGACGATGAAGAGGAGCGGGGGGTCCTGTGGTTCAAAGATTCACATCGCTTTATCCAGGTGCAGGGCATGGCTGAAGTTTATGACACTGAAACAGGTGCGAAACTCTTTGACGAGAGCTTTCTAAATGAAATCGACATTGAGGACCTGGACACCGAGTTGATGGAATCAAAAAAAGAGGTCGATGTCACTTTTGTGACTGATGCCATCGGACGCCTCGCAACCGATATCGGCGAAAGCATCTGCAGAGTCGTCAAAAGACAAGCGTGGAGAGGATACGTTATTTCAACTTCCGGTGATATGATTATTCTCTCTTCCGGAGAAAAAGTGGGGCTTAAGCCGGGGGATATACTGGATGTGCATGACAGCGGAAACATCATCCATGGTATGGAAGACGAGCAGTTTTTCATTCCCGGGCTGAAGACCGGTGAAATAAAAATAACCGTTGTTCATCCTGAAAGTGCCGAGGCGGTTATTTTTTCCGGTGAGAAAATAAAATCGGGAAGTTCAGTGAGACCAAAGAAATAATCGACGCAAGACCTTTGAAAAACGCCCCCTTTTGGCCAATCCGGGTGTCAGGCTCAAATTTTAACCCGCCACCAAACTTTGGCGGGTTAATCCTCGAAATACTCAATGTATACCTGCTTGCCCTGTGAAATGCGAAGCCCATTTCTCCGGGGTGGTTAAAATTTTCGCCTTCCGTGGCCTTGAACCCCGGTTAAATGTTAAATACGGATTTAACT
>JBHPCZ010000161.1:0-6513 GCA_042573625.1 Thermodesulfobacteriota bacterium | reverse complement strand
GAATGGCTCCGTCGCGGTCCCAAAGCGAGAACCACGAAGGCGCGATACCGGATCGAGAAGGCGCACCAGCTGCAAGAAAATTTGGCTGCGGTAAAATGCCGCAATGTGCAAAACAGGAGCGTTGACATCGCCTTTGATACCACCCATCGAAAAACAAAAATCCTCCTGGATGCGCAAAACCTGAAAAAGACACTGGGCGGAAAGCCCCTTTTTGGCAACCTTAGCTTGAAACTCACTCCCGGAATTCGCATTGGGGTCATGGGGAACAACGGAACAGGAAAGAGTACTCTCATACAGATTTTAAGTGGTAATTTGGCTCCTGATGCCGGTTCTGTAAAAGTGGCGGAGGGTCTGCAAGTCTTGATGTTTGATCAAAAGAGGGAGCTGCCGGAGGAGAATCAGACCTTGCGGAAAGCTTTGTCTCCAGAAGGAGACACGGTCATATATCAGGGACGGTCTTTCCATGTGACCGGCTGGGCCAAGCGATTCCTCTTTCAAAAAGATCAGCTGGACATGCCTGTTTCCAGGCTCTCCGGTGGAGAAAAGGCCCGCGTTCTTATCGCCAATTTGATGTTGCAACCGGCGGATATTCTACTATTAGACGAGCCCGCCAACGATCTGGACATCCCCACGATTGAAGTGCTCGAAGAGAGTCTGGAGGAGTTTCCCGGTGCCATCGTCCTCATTACGCACGATCGGTTTCTCATGGAGCGTCTTTGTGATCTATTGCTTTACTTGGATGGTGATGGCGGCGCGGAATATTTCGCAGATTATGACCAATGGCTTCAATACGGGAAAGACAGGCTGCCCGCCACATCCCAGTCCGGTGAAACCTCACAAAGCCCCCCGAGTAAGAAACCCCGGAAGCTGGCCTACGAAGAGCGTAAGGAATTAAACCGGATTGAAAAACAGATAGAAAAGGCAGAAGGTATTGCGGACGACTTGCAACGACAGCTTCATGATCCTGAAATCATGTGCGACGCTGATCGATTGGCGGAAAGATATGCCGAACACCAAGAGGCCCAAAAGAAAGTTGAGCAGCTGTATGAACGTTGGGAGGAATTAGACCGCATTTCTCATGAAGAATTTATTTTGGTTAAGAAATAATAAAAAGATTATATGAAAACCGTCAATTATACAAAAGTCGGGTTACTTTGATTCGAAACACTTTGTTATGGAAACGGTCCATTATAAAAATAAATTCTTCACCCTTCGGGCAAGCCTAATGCGCCATTTGTTGCGTTATCAGTGGGTTGCAGTAGAAAACTACGGCGGCGCCCCAGGGTGCCTTGCAAATGAACGCATCAGACGCGTGAAAAATCCGGATAAGGATGGACGGGAAGTCGATTTTCTGCTTGTTCGCAACCAAGAGCCCTGGTTTTCAACTGATTTTTCATTTTGATCTTCATTTTATTTGCCATTTGGGAAAGCCGATGATAATCTATTTTCTTCGGCATGACTCCTACGGCATCTGTGTAATCAAGAGCCTGCAGCGGTTCACACCAGCGTTGCTCCTGGTGCCCTGCAAATGAACGCTCCAAACCCGTGCAATTTTCGGGCTGATACGTTAATGTTTTACTTAGGAGGAAAAAAAATGGGAAAGCCAAGAGACGCCAAAAAGGATGTGAAAAAGAAGCCGGCAAAAACCATTAAAGAAAAACGCAAGGAGAAGCAGGAAAAGAAAAAGCATCAATAAAAGAATGTGTGTTGTTTCATTGTCGACCGAGCCAGTTTCAAAACACCCCCTTTTGCCCAACCTCTGCGTCAGGCTCAAATTTTAATCCTCAAAATACTCCAGGTATTCCTGTGGTTATAATTTTCGCCTTCCTTGACCTTGGACAAAATTGAGCATTTTGAAACTGGCTCAACCGGTTAAATTTTTTTGAACAACCTTTTTTATGGGATAAAAAGACATCCCGTACTCCCGCCGTCAATGCTCCCCTAACTTGAAATTCTCATGAAGAATTTATTTTGTCTATAAAAACAAAAATAAATCTATTTGAGCAGTCGGGGGGTTTTCGCTACTAAACCGCTCCATGGATAATCATTTTTTAAATCGTGTGAACTCGTGTATAAAGGCTCGTAAGAAAGAACAGAGGCTTTCATAGTAAAAACAACCGATTCGCTTAACGAATGGTGATCTCTTGCGATGGTTGATTTGTGCAATGTGTCTGTTTTTTTCTAACGATCCTTAATACACTCAAACAGCACACGCTTTAAAACCTGATCACCCATTTCGCTAATTTATAAAGCTTAATGATAAAAAACTCCCCGACCCCTCATCTATTTAATAAAGACTCGTTATATAAGAACAGGGTGGCGTTGATCCAAAACACTCTGCTTTGAATTCGGTCGATTTGAAAAAGAAATTCTTCACCCTTCGGGCAAGCCTGATTCGTCCATTTGCCGTCGTGTTATTCCGTTGTAAAACGTGAACAACTCGTGATAAAGGGTCTTTAATATGATTGCACTTAATTCCGTCACCAAAAATTTCGGTACATTTACGGCGGTCGACAACATAACATATCGCATCGAGAAGGGCGAATATTTCGCTTTGCTCGGTCCGAACGGCGCCGGCAAAACAACAGTCGTCCGCATGCTCCTCGACTTTATCAAACCGACTTCGGGCAACATCTTGATCGACGGAATACCCGTTTCCAACCCCGAAGCACGCAAACAGGTCGGATATCTGGCCGAACATCACATGATCCCCTCGCATCTTTCCGGGCTTGGATATCTGCGGCGGCACGCTGCTTTGATTGGATTGGCCGGAAAAGATGCGCGAATGGAAGTGGATCGGCTTTTGGAGGTGGTTTCCATGAAAGGCAGGGAAAAAGAAAAAGCGGCCGATTATTCCAAGGGCATGAAACAGCGAATCGGCCTCGCAGCAGCGCTGATCGGACAGCCCAAATTGTTGATACTCGATGAACCGGTGACCGGCCTCGATCCGATCGGCATCCGGGATGTGAGAAAAATACTTGAGCGCCTGAGCGACAACAATGTGACCGTGTTTTTGAATTCACATCTTCTTTCGGAAGTGGAAAAGACATGCCGGACGGTGGCAATAATGAACAACGGAAAAATCCTCGTCAAAGATTCGATTCGTTCAATCATAGCGGATGGCGAGACGTTGGAGGATGTTTTTATAAAATACCTGAGCTGAGCGTTTCAATTGTGACAGAATTAATATAATTTGTTCTTCTCCCGATGAGTTGGTACAGGGGTTCGAGTGGTTTTACAGTTAATCGCTCCATGGATAATCCTATATTCAACCGTGCAATCACGCCTGAGGCGGATAAAACTCGTATATAAGGGCCCGTAAGAAAAAACAGAGGCCTAAAGAAAATAAATTGGTCGGCATAACGATCGGTAATCTTTTTTAACGACACTTTCGGCCTGCGTCTGTTTTTTCCAACGGTCCCTTATACACTCAGACAGTGCCCGATTTAATATAGGATTACCCATTTCGGGAACAGATAAGGCTTTATAATTATTAAGTATATCACTTGAATCCCTGAATCCTTGACCCCTTGAATCCTTTGAAAACCACCAACTCTTTTGGGGAAGACCCATATAATTGTTATCCTAAGGAAAATGAATAGTTTTTTAAAAATTACCGGCTACACCATTCGCGATCAGATGCGGCACAAAAGCTTTTATGTTCTGCTGGGACTTTCCATTCTGTTCGTGCTGATGATTCGCGGATGCTACAGCGGCCAATATGTCATCAACGGGAAACCGTTGGACAACATTACCATTGCGTGGCATGTTTCAAAAATTGTTTTCCAGATCATCGCGTCCGGCATGTTTCTGATCGTCATCCTGCTATCGATGAAAATTTTCAGCAGAGACCACAAAGACGGAAGCTTGGTATTGTTTCTTTCCAGGCCGCTTGTCCGGCGGCAATACATTCTCGGCAGGATCGCCGGCACATGGTTATTGTGCCTGATTTTTATGTTTATTCTTCACGCAACGATTTTTCTGACAGTGTGGGTCAACACCGGCGCCACCATTCCCGGATATTTAACCGCATCGCTGGTATGTTCGATCAATCTTCTTTTTATTGCGGTTCTGGTGTGCTTTTTGTCTCTTTTTCTGCCGGATTTCATCAGCGCGGTTTTTACTGTGGGGATTTTATTCGTCGGCTATATTTCCGACGGTGGTCATCAGATCTTAAACAGCGAAATTTTAAAGACAGCGGTTCCTTCGGCTGCAGCCTCGCCACCTGCCCTGTGGAGAATTTTATACCCGAAAGTTTACATGGTGCAGGCCTACGCCGATTCGATCATCGGTCAAAGCAGTTTTAACAACATGGGACCCTTTCACCCGATTCTGAATGTCTTGTTTTTCATCATTCTGATAGCCGCGTTAATGCTGGTCGTTTTTAACAAACAAGAAATTTAGTTCAAATTAAGAATGAAAACAGCATATGTTTCGTCCTCTTTTACATTTAGGCCTGCATTTTATCGTACCCGGAGTGGTGTCCAGGCTGCTGTTTTCAGATCGATGGAAAACAGCATGGATGTTGATGATGTCAGCCATGATCATAGACTTGGATCATTTATTAGCCAACCCCATATATGATCCAAATCGCTGTGGGATAAACTTTCATCCCATGCACTCGCTGCCGGCTATAGCGGTGTATGCACTGCTTGCTGCGGTACCCAAGACCCGGCTTTTGGGATTCGGGCTGGCAATTCATATCCTGTTGGACGGCTTTGATTGTCTGTGGATGAAAATTATGTAATTCGGCGGGTCTAAACACAAAAGGGTCGCGTAACAGTGCAGGCCAAATCATTCGGTTATTGGCGTGATTTGAGAACTCCGTAAAACGGAAATCAACCCCTTTTCAGAAATTCGATCTGAGAAGATTTAGAATTACGTAGACGCACATGATAATGTGCATTTATCCTGGTAACAAATATGTCACGAAAAGTAATGATTATGTTTGGAATGATTATCGGCTCCTTTGCAGGAGGGTATTTGCCTGGTTTACTGGGAGCTGATGGGGTTTCACTGGCCTCGATGCTTGGAAGCGGTGCTGGTGGAATAGTTGGCATATGGATAGCATTTCAGCTTACCCGATAGATTTTCGGGGACTGGGGCACGTCCATAAATAAGCAAATAACTTTTCAAACCTCTTTAGTAGTGTTGTTAAAACAGGATTCGAACAGTACTTGATAGATCGTCAAAATTTTTCACTCTCTCGAACCTAAAAGACCGAAAAAAACGCCTGCTCTTACCCCCCCATCAGACAACATTGACTACAAGCTATCTCAAAAATGCAGCTGACGCCCAATGACGGTGTTGCGAGCCTGTTGTGTTGTTTCACAACACTTAAACCATGAAAGTTTACACTTCCTTGTTTTCACGATCATGGATCGTAAAAACAACTACCTGCTTTGCAGTTTGATGTTTAGGCAAAATGCTCACATACTCCCATGATGTTGCGCTTTTTCATATGTTACACATGACGCCTGCGGCGTCTCACGCTTTATCCGCCTCTGGCGGGCTTGTCCTTGAACGTGATCTACATTTTTGAGATAGCTTGTAACATCTTTCCAGGGTATCGTTGTGGACAGAAATAATTGGCCGGGCCGGCAGAAGTGTTCATGCGGTCCGGTCAACTCATTGCAGTGCGTATTGTTCTTGCAGGATATTTATTCTGTGGCGGCTGCGAATATCAACGCGGTATCCATACCCGTTTTTCTGTCAGGTAGGCCCGCTCAACTTTTGTTATGATCCATCTACCAGGCACCCAATGGCCGATTGAGTTGCTATACCCCGGTTTCCAGACTCTGTGTCGTTTCGGCGGAACCCACACCTTTTTTACTTGCCAGTGTCCATTGCGAAACCGGTTCGTGTCCTGATGGCCGTAAACCTGCCGCACAGGGCGTTGCTGCGAAGGCAGGTGCCGGCCCTTGTTTGTGTTGTAATGGCCGTGAGCCTGCTGAGAAGGACCGGGATGCGAGGGCCGGCGTCGATAGTTGTAATGATGCGTTTGATCTGCACCTACGGCAGCGGGCCTTATCGAAAATATGGTCGTTCTGTGCTTTTGAAGATTCCTTGCATATGCGGATGTTGCCATGATAGACAATGATAACATGAGAGCGAGAGATGTGATGGCGATCTTTTTCATTGTGCACCTCCTTTTGTCTGGTATTTTGTTAAAGGTTAAAAATATACATATCAAATTCCATGCCAAGTTGTTAAAAATAATAATATCAAAGAGTTGCCTTGACATAGTGGAAACAGAAATCGACAATCTTTGTTCGATGTTACTAAAATTGTCGAAAAACAAAAAAATGCGGGAGAGAATGGGGTCAAGTCATGAATCCTCCAAAGACCGCTAGAGACTGTTATACAGATCTGACACACTTCCTGTAAGCGCACCAATCTTTTCTAAAGGTGATCCTTAAATTTGACATTATTTAACAATTTGTTATGTTATAGTTATATGAGCAGTCGGGGAGTTTTCGCTGTTAAGTCGCTCCATGGATAATCATCTTTCAA
>JBHPCZ010000160.1:0-6521 GCA_042573625.1 Thermodesulfobacteriota bacterium | reverse complement strand
GTTTCTGCCCTCTGTCCCCTGCCCTCTGCCTTCCGTCCTCCGTCCTCTGCCCTCCGTCTGCCCTGCCCTTTAATGGGCCTACCTATGTCCCAATCAGGCAGAACGCTATGCATTTACCTTGTCAAGGAATTGAAATGTGATCATTCATTGTTATGTTGTTGGATAATTGGCGGGACAATTGGCTCTAATCCGAAAAACCGGGTAAGGAAACAATGAATTTTTCACTCATTCCTGCAGTCGGACTATCTATGGGTCTGATGTTATCTCCAGACATGCTGGTCTTGCTGGGCAATAGTGTTGGAACATTCGGCGGTTATGTTTTCGCCGTTATTTTACTTTCAGCAGTCGTTCACGCGTCCATTGCGCACAGTTACGGACAATTATATACCCGCCATTTTGGAGTTGAAGGCGAAGCAAAAATCATCAATTCGGCCTTTGGCGCTTCAGTAGCCATTGTTCTGCCGATGGGTTCGAGGCTGATTACGGGTGTCTTTTTGTCAACCGGCCTGCTGGTCACAGCCGGGTTTGTCTTCAATGAAGTATTTCTCTATTGGTTTCCAAACTTTGCATTCGCTTTTCTGCTACTGGGGGCTCTGCTTGCCGTTAATCTGATAAGTAGAGATATTTCGTCGAAACTGCAACTGGTTTTTATCGGTGTGTCGTTTTTCGGGCTGCTGTTTCTTTCGATAGCAGGGTTACAACAGTGGGGGGATCTGCAACCGGTTCCCCTTGAATTTTCAGATAATTTCAGCCTTCGACCGATACTCCTGGGTCTATTCATCTTTGTAGGGTTTGACTTAAGTGTTTTTACAGATCAACATTATCAAGTTCATAAACGTTCAAGCACACCTCTTTACGCGCCAATGATGATAAGCATATTATCCGTCGGCTTCCTGTTTTTTCTCTGGTCAATGGCCTCCATGGGCAGCACCCCTTTGGATAAATTGGCGCATTCATCTATTCCCTTCACTGTAGCCGCGCGACGCATTCTTGGCAATGAAGGCAGGTTGCTCATGGGGATAATCGTCATTTCCGGTACATGCAGCGCAGTAAATTCCTTTTTCATAGCCCTTCCGAAAATGATAGACGGCATGGTCGCCCAGCATCTTCTTCCGTCTATCTTGACATGGGGTAAAAATCGAACGGCGGTTCCGCAGTTCTTGCTTTTTGCGACAATTGCTTTTGCAATGGCCGTAGGAATTGCCGGCAAGCCTGAACTGGAGTTGCTTATCAGGGCTGGACTGTTGTTCTGGCTGTTGCACTACGCGGAAGTCAGCATTACGGCAATGGTTATTAGAAAGCGTGATGCGGATAGACTTGGAAAAAAAACGGTTTCGATATCCATGTGGATGACCGTATTTAGCATATTGATTTTGCTATCGGGTTTTATAGGATTGTTATGGACGGACACTGATTCGGTCTTTCTCGCTTATTTTATGCTTGCCAGTATCGTAACCATTTTTCTTTTAAGTTTTATCTGGCAAAAAGTCTCTTCGACAAGAAATCAGCGTATTACAGACAGGATCGGAAAAACAGAATAATATAATAGAAAGGAGTAATGATCATGAAACACAAACGAACAATTAATTTTACGATAATTCTCACTTTAGTTGTCTTGATGACGTTTGCTAGTGCATCGCTGGCGACAGCAGATGTTGAAAGAATTACAAAAGAAACGCTTAAACAAATGCTCGACAATCCGGACACGATAATCTTGGATGTCAGAGCCGGTCGAGACTGGGGATCCAGCGAGTTTAAAATAAAGGGTGCCCAGCGGGGAAATCCCGGTGAAGTAGAATCCTGGGCGGAAAAGTACCCGAAGGATAAAACGCTTGTATTTTACTGCGCCTGACCCAACGAGTATACGAGTGCCAGGGTGGCACAACAGTTTTTCAAGAAAGGGTACACCAAACTTTTTGCATTAAAAGGCGGTTGGAGCGAGTGGTTCAGGGCGAAATATCCTGTTGAAGCAAAATAAACGATATCCGAGACCATAAGGCCGGTGTCATAAGAATGAAAACAGGCCAGATCATGATGCTTCATCCGAACAGACAGGCTTCAAGCGGACCATGGAACAAAATACTCCGGCCACGCAAAGGAAGCAGAAGGTCATCATGCAAAGATGCATACTGGCAAGAAAAGAGGCCTGTGTTTCCGGACCCACCGGGTGGTCCCCCATGAGATGTTTGAACACCAAAGTGATGATGGTCATGCTGCACAGCATCCCCATGGTCCGCATGGTGGCCAGAAAACTGGATGCGATACCATAGCTTTTGGGAGGGACACTGCCCATCACCGTGGTGGTATTGGGTGATGAAAAAAGACTGAATCCTACGCCCATCAAGGCCAACATCCCCATAATCACAGGCATGGCTGTTCCGGCATGAAACCGGGAAGCCAGACCCAGGCTCAGGCTGCACACGGCCATGCCTGCAGTGGCCAGACCCGCAGGCGAAACCCGGTCTGCCAGCCTTCCAAACAACGGTGAAAGAGCCGCCTGAAACACGGGCTGGATAATCAGAATCCACCCTGCCCCTTGGGGAGAATACCCCCTGACCACTTGCAAATACAAACTGAAGAAAAAAGCGATGCCAAAAGACGCGGCGTAATTGATCAGGGTGGCCAGGTTGCTGAAGGCGAAAACCCGGTTACGGAGGACCAGGCCCACATCCAGAATCGGAGATGGGCACCTGTACTCAAAGGCAATAAAGATCAGAAATCCTAAGGCGCCTGATGCCATGAGCACCAGATAAATACCCCCCTCTTTCAGGTTGAGAGTGCCGAAAATCAGACAGAATAAAGAGATAATGTAAAGAAGGGTTCCCACAAAATCAAACCGCTCACCCCTTGCGTCAGCCCATTCGCCCTTAAGTTTCAAAACAGTGAGAGACAGGCAGAAAAGCTCGAGCAGAACCCCCAGGTAAAAGATCCAGCGCCATCCCAGATGGGTAACCATGAATCCGGAAAGAACCGGACCCAGAGACAGCCCCAAGTAGACGCAACCCACGATGACCCCCATGGCCTGCCCCCGTCTATCCGGTGGAAAGACCGAAGAAAGGATGGCCACACTGGTTCCTGAGATCATGGCCCCGCCAAACCCTTGAAAAAACCGGAACACAATAAAGCTTTCGATGGTAAAGGCGAGTGACACCAAAACGGTTCCCGCGGTGAACACGAGAATGCCGATCGTAAAGATTCTTTTCCTTCCGTAAATATCACCCAGCCGCCCGGCTGGAAGCAAAAAAAGGGAAAAGGCGAAGATGTAGACGGTTTCCACAAGTCCAAGCTGAACCGCACTGGCTGAAAACTCCCGACCAATGGCAGGAAGGGCCACTCCCACAGCAGACAGCATGAAGGGGGTCAGGAACTGAACGGCGCTGACCACAAACAGGGTCACAGCATCGGAGACAGCATCATCGGGCTGGTTTTTTGAGGCAATGTCATGGGGGTTTGAGTCTGATTTTCCGTTTGTCTCTGTCACGTCGTTACTAGCTCTGTCGACTCTTCATTGGTTAGTTGTGCCCTAAACCCGCCGCCTCTGGCGGAGGACCCGGAGAGGTTCGACCGATCCGGGATGCCCCCATCTTAGGGCTTCCTGATGCCTTCCGCTATACGGGAGGAGACTCACTATTAAGTGTCCAATCATCAAGTCCCTATAGTCATCAACGCCCCCAAAGTTCTAAGTTCCCTATTTTATTGGGCCGCGCACGGCAAAGGCCCGAAAATCTTTAGAATATCCAGAGCTATAGGCGGTCTTTCGACCATAGGCATAATCGAAGCACCAGTAACCTGGCTTGTTCCTTCGCTCCCCTGACCACACATACCCAAACCGTCCGGCGGTTTTTAAATACGGTGGCAGGTTGCGCTCGCCAGCACCTTTTTCGTATACGGTTTTTAATTCATCGATGGTCGGCAGCCGCCAACCGCCGCCGTCTATGGTCAGGCTCTTTGCCCACAATCCGGCCTCCTCCCAGCTGATATCTTTGTCAGGCCCGGAAATCCACTCCAAGCCTGTTTGGGAATCCTTGACAATGCCATTGTCAGAAAGGTGAAATCGACTGATATATTTCCAGTAGGCGATTCGGGAACGAGACTCCAAACGCATTTTATCATCTCTACTGCTATGGGGATTGTTCTTGGACAGCGTTTTAAAAAAGCCTTCCCAGGCAGCTATCTTTTGCTTTGGTGCCAGGTCGTCCTGCCGGTCAATTTGACGCACTTCCCGGTATTTCTGCTCCCGTTCCTTTTGCCAGGGGCCCCAATTGGGCTTGGCTTTACGTTTTTCATGTGGAATCTTCTGGAATTTATTCAGGATGGCTTTGTGGTCATTTTCATTGAAAGAGATGTGGGCAATTTCTTCGGTCTGAATTTTGTTTTGGGTAAGATTGGTGGCCTTTACGCGCACAGGAATTAAATACTTGTGCGAAATCCACAGCCGTATTTGAATCTCCGACCCCCATGCCGGGCGGGGTTGCGTATACTCGATCACTGTCGTCCGGCTACCGTCCAGCGTTTCCTGGCCGATGATCCGTGTGTCATCCGCTGTCTCGGCTTCTTTCAAAAATCGAATAATTGTATTTACGGTAAGCCCCGGCGATTCGACCCACTTTCCGGTATGAACAACATAACTTTTTTTACCGATCTGTTTCATGCCATCAAATAGACCGCTGACATATACATTTTCATCATGAATCCATATTTTAATATTTAGAACCGTATTGGCAGGTGATGTTACCTTGGTCTGATAGCTCAAATACCGGATGGAATTTGCCTTGCTGAAAATATCCTCCAGGGTTAATGCCGCAGGCGTGCCGGCATGGGTAACGGCAAAAGATGCACACAGCAACAGCGCCGTAAATATGATCGATAACGCGTGTTTCATGGCCATATCTTTGCCCCGGATCAGATTCAAACGACGCCGGGAAATGGGGGCGTACATTCGGTTGTAAGTTGGAAAATATTTCAACATAGGTCTGACCGTCCTTCAAATAACGCTAAATGAGTCGAAAACTCAAGAAGAAGTGTTCACACCCAGACGGGTAGGAACTTATATACGTCCCTGTTTTCCCTTTCAACGGACCACTCTACTCCCCCGGATTTTTCATGAAATACCCGGGTGCGGTTGTCAGATAAATTCCCGAAAAAATGAGCATCATACCCACCAGGTGATAGACCGCGAGCGTTTCCCCCAAAAAGATGAAAGCAAGCACGATACCGAACACCGGCATAAGGTGCACGAAGATGCCGGCCTTGTTCGCGCCGACAACTGCCACGGCATTGTTCCAGAAAATATAGGCGATCACCGATGCAAAAAGGGCGACATAACCGATACTTGCAAAAACAGCCGGGGTAAATTGAAAGGACGCGCCCGATTGGATTTCCCACAGGTATATCGGGGACAAAAATACCAGTCCGATCAACACCAAGACTGTCAGAAACGGTATTGGATCGATATGCTCCGGACGCTTTCTTAAAAGGACCGTGTAAAACGCCCAGCTGAGGGCGGCGGCAAGGGTCCAGAGGTCACCGCTGGAAAAACTTACGGTGAGAAGGATTTCTAAATTTCCCTGTGTAATAATCCAGACAAGACCGATCAAGGAGAGGACAACGCCGATGGTCTGCCTGGTGTTGATCCGGTCGTTGAATCCTATCCAGGAAACGAGAACAATAAAAATCGGCGTCATGGAATTGACCAGAAACGCGTTGATGGCGGTGGTGGTGTGCAGGGCGTGATAGAGGAATGTATTGAAATTGGTTACGGAAAGTATGGCAAGGATTGTCAGGATTCCTAAATTTTTTCGAATTTCCCGTCTCTGACGGATAACACCCCGGATGGCGAAAGGCATGAGGATAGCCAGGGCGCCGGCCCATCGCCAGAACGCAAACGCAACAGGCGGAATGATTTCGTTGACCCCTCGCCCAAGGACAAAATTTCCGGACCAGAAGAGTGCCGCCAGTATGAGAAGAAGATAAGCCATGCGAGTTGGGTGTGATTTATGGTATTAATTAAAATGCGACCATAGTTCGTTCTTTTACCTTGAAATCTCTTTCCTATCAACAGAATATTCAAGGTAAATTGGCGGGGGCCGGAGAGGACCATTTTCTGCGGTCTTATACGTTGGAAGGCGGGAGAAGCTTTTGAGGTATTGGTCCAGCATTATGAAAACTCCTGGTTTTAAAATGCTGCCTGCCCAGTTAAATTTCTTTTTCATTTATTTAACCGGGGTCAATTGTTTTTTTGTAATCAATTATCAAGTTTTTTTTGGAGCCTCAATAATTAATATGCGCTCCTGTTGTCTCTCTATCTTGAAAGATAGAAACTTCTAATTTTATGTCCCCTATATCTCCAATTGCATATATCACAACATTTTCACGGCCCTAATAATTGCATTTCTACCAAGTATCGTTGAATGATCTGAAAGACGGGAACCTTTCATGTGGATAACTGTTTAAAAGCGTTTTTAACTAATTGAGGGGTCGGGGAGTTTTTATCATTAAGCTTTATAAATTAGCGAAATGGG
>JBHPCZ010000015.1:25000-45302 GCA_042573625.1 Thermodesulfobacteriota bacterium | reverse complement strand
CACGACCGCAGCAAGAATCAATACCGATAAGAAAGGCATTAATAGCCAACCAAGCAATAGACATGAACCTAGAAAAAGGGCCAGAAAAAACCATAAAATAGTATCACCGGATTTTCTATCCAGCATGATGCCTCCAATCCAAAAGCATCAACCCCTCCTTAAAAAATTAGGGAGCAACCGATTATTGTATAACAGGTAAATGTTTTTTATCCTCAAACACCTCTTCACGGGATATTCGATATCTCCGGGTTCTTTACATCCACCCAAAAAACGACGCTGTGGGTACGCGTTATCGTAAGATAATATACAAGGGAAATTGCTTTTAAAAAAAAGAGTCCCAACACTCCCTTTTTAGATATGGCAAAGGGAACGTCGTGAAAATAATATAGAAAGGTGGCGTGCTTATTTCGTTGAAGGGCCGGCTTATTACCTGCTGATAAAACCGCCAGCCACCAGTACAAGAAGGGTTTCAAAAATGAAAACCGGTACATAGCTGCCGAAAATATGATAAGTAATACCGCCGCCAACAATGGCCGGTACACCAAAAACAACCAGGATGCCCAACTTCCTGCTGATGTCCATCTTTATACGTCTCCTTCAAGGTTTTGAATTTTAATAATAATCGGGGTCGTGAATGTTTATCCGACCCAGCGAGTCAACTACCACCCGCAAAGCGGGGGGCTTGAATTTTCGGCCATCGGCCGAAACGGCAAAAGAACGCCTGTGCTTTAAAGTTGAACTTTCATCCGGGTGCGAAGCACCCGGTTTTTTTGAAAGAATCATTCTTTTTGACATAACGGTTTAATACAATTTTTATTGTGCGGGATTGTAACAACAGCAGGCGCTAAAGTAAAGAAAAAACGTGCAAATTTCTTTAATTTGATGTATATTTTTTAACAAAATGATCGATAGGAATACGGATTGATCTGTATTGATTTACGATCAAATATGCTTTATTTTTCACAATTATGTGTATTCTTCTTCTATCATATCAAATGCACCCGGACTATCCACTGATTCTGGCCGCAAACAGAGATGAATATTATAATCGCCCCACAAGGCCCCTTGACTACTGGGATGACGCGCCGGATATCCTTGCCGGCCGGGATTTGAAAAACCAGGGGACATGGCTTGGCCTAACCCGAACCGGACGTATCGCTGCAATTACCAATTTCAGAGAACAGGCACTACGGAACAAAAATGCACCTTCCCGCGGCCTCCTTGTCAGTAATTTTTCTGTTGGAAAAGAATCGCCAAAGCGCTATTTAGAACATGTTAAAACCATCGGGCAGAGATATAATGGGTTCAATCTGATTGTTGGGGACGGGGATGGGATTTTCTACTACTCGAACAGACAAAACAGCATCCAACAGATATCATCCGGTCTTTATGGACTGAGTAATCGCCTTCTTGACACGCCCTGGCCAAAGGTAGAAAGAGGGAAAGCTGCTTTTGAAGCGCTGATATCAAGTCATGCCAAGATAAATTCCGAAGATATTTTCAGTATCCTTGAAGATAAAACCTACCCTTCTGATGACACGCTTCCAGATACCGGTTTCGACCTTGACTGGGAACGCATTCTTTCACCCATTTTTGTCTTCAGCTCGTTTTACGGGACGCGTTCATCCTCAATCATACTCATGGAAAAATCCGGCAAGATAACTTTTTGGGAACGTACATTTATCCCCGATGCGTTCGGGTCGAATAACCATAAGACCCGC
The DNA here is from genome assembly GCA_042573625.1 of Thermodesulfobacteriota bacterium. Taxonomy (GTDB): domain Bacteria; phylum Desulfobacterota; class Desulfobacteria; order Desulfobacterales; family UBA11574; genus JBHPCZ01. The sequence goes on along the minus strand of JBHPCZ010000015.1, from coordinate 43,581 downwards.
AAATTCAGCTTTATGACAAGCGAGCAATCCAGTTTTTATGGAAACGATTCAATCTGAATATACAGGTTTTCGGCGTGTTAATACGGCAAGGGCGGGCAGACGATTTCTCGGCTTTACAATTACGGAGTTATGGGCAAGGGGCCGTATTTGGCCCCTTGCCCATTGCCTTTAAGTGGTGATTTTAGAAAAATCTGCAAACAGTTCGAACAGGTTCGATATTTGGCCCAGCAGCGCAAGCCTGTTGTTGCGTATCTTTTTATCTTTGGCCATCACCATGACGCCGTCAAAAAAATCATCAACAGGGCCTCGCAGCGAGGCAATTTCATGAAGTGCCTTTTCCAAACTTCCTTTTTTCAGGTCGTTTGACACTTTCTTGTTAACCTTTTTGTATGCCGAATATAGCGCGATCTCGGATTTATCCTGAAGCAGGCTCTTGTCGACCTTTTTCCGAACAAGGCGACCCGATTTTTTTATAATATTAACGACGCGCTTGAATGCAACCGCCAGCGGTTCGAAATCAGGCGCGGTCTTAAGATCCTGAAGCGCCTTGACACGGTTCCATACGCCCGGCACACTTCCCACTGAAACACCTGCTACTGCGGCGATAACATCTTTTGAAAATCCTTCTTCCGCCAGTTGATGTGTCATACGATTAGATAAAAAGGTGTTCACCTTGTCGGCGATTTCACGCTTCTTCTTCGCGCCCTTTATTTTGTATAGCTTCAGGCTTTTTTCAATCATGCTTCTCAATGAAACTGAAAACCCTTGATCAAGCATAATCTGAATAATTCCGATCCCCTGTCGTCGCAAAGCATAAGGGTCGGATGCGCCTGTTGGAACAAGCCCCACTGAAAAGAACCCGCAAATCGTATCGATCTTGTCTGCAATACTTAAAATCGCACCGGCTTTAGTTTCAGGAAGCTGCCCCCCGGAATAAATCGGGCGGTAATGTTCTTCAATCGCGGCAGCTACATTCTTGGGTTCCTTCTCAACAGAAGCATACACCCTGCCCATGATCCCCTGCAGCTTGGGAAATTCACCCACAACATGGCTGACAAGATCAGATTTGCACAACCAGGCAGCCCTTGTAGCCTGCTTTTTCAGATTCGAACCGCCATCCACAGAACCTGCGATGAATCCGGCAATCCTTTGAACACGCTTGATCTTTTCATGCATGGACCCGAGTTTGGCCTGGAAAAGAACGCCCTTCAGCTTTTCGACCCGTTCGTCGGATGATTCCTCCAGATCGCTTTTGTAAAAGAATTGGGCGTCAGCAAGGCGTGCTCTGAGTACCCACTCATGGCCGGTTGCCACCAGATCCATATCTTTTGTAAGGGTGTTGTTCATTGCGACAAAACAGGGCATAAGGCTTCCCTTTTTATCGACGACTGCAAAATATTTCTGGTGTTCCCGCATGGCCGTAATCAAAACTTCCCGGGGAACTTCCAGGAATTCCTTGTCAAATTTACCGGCCGTAGCTATCGGATACTCGACCAGATTTTTTACGATATCCACCAGTTCATCATCCGGCAGAACCATTCCGCCAACGCTGTCAGCAGCTTTTCCGGCCTCTGTCTCAACACCTTTTCTTCGCTCCTCCAAGTCGACAAGCACATTTACGGAATGAAGTGTCTTAACGTAATCCTGGGGATGGGAAATCTTAACCTTGCCAGGATGCATAAAATAGTGTCCGTTGGTATCTCTTCCGCTTTTGGTATCGCCCAGGGTAAACGGAATGATCTTTTCTCCCAAAAGGGCCACGATCGAATGTATGGGCCTGGCAAATTCAATGTCAAGCTCCGCCCATTTCATGGTTTTGGGAAATGGTATCCCCAAGATCGCTTCCGGCAGTATATTTTTCATAATGGTTTGCGTTGCAAGTCCGCGTTCCGCAACTTTTGCACACAAATAACGACCTTTTTTCGTGTCCTTCACGATTAGAGAGCTTACCGGCACACCCACCTTTTCGGCAAATTTTTTGGCAGCAACAGTAGGTTGTTTTTTATCATCAAATCCGATCTTTTCAGGAGGCCCCAACACTTCCGAAGAAAGAGGCGTCTGCTTGTCCGCAACGTTTTTTACTTCCACTGTAAGACGTCTCGGCGTTGCATAAACCTTGGCGCTGCCGTGTTTAATACGAGCATCAGTCATCTTTTGCGTCAGGGTTGATGATAATGTATTTAGTGCAGGTGCAATGTATCCTGCAGGTATCTCTTCTGTCCCTATCTCAAGCAATAAAGTTTTCATGTCGACTCCTGTTTTCATTTTATCAGATACCGGTTCATGAATCGTTCATCATGTACCCTGCATCATTATATTAACTGAATTGCCTATAATATCATTTTTCCTTTTCCAACAGCGGATACCCCATCTCCTCCCTTTGCTTCAGATATCCCTCTGCGCAGGCTCTGGCAAGGTTTCTTATCCGTCCGATATAACTGGTCCTCTCCATAACGCTGATAGCGCCACGTGCGTCCAGAAGGTTAAATGTATGGGAACACTTCAGGCAGTACTCATACGCGGGGAGAACCAATGATTCTTTAATTAACCGGCTGGATTCAGCCTCGTATTTATTAAAAAAATCGAGCAGCATACCCACGTCTGCCTTCTCAAAGTTGTAGGTAGATTGTTCCACTTCTTGCTGATGATGAACGTGCCCGTATGTCACCTTGTCATTCCATTTCAGATCATACACGTTGTCGACACCCTGCAAGTACATGGCGATACGCTCCAACCCATAGGTGAGTTCAACGGATATCGGAAAAAGCTCGACACTTCCACACAATTGAAAATATGTAAATTGGGTGATCTCCATGCCGTCCAGCCAGACCTCCCACCCTAAACCGGATGCGCCCAGCGTAGGGGATTCCCAATCGTCTTCAACAAACCTTATGTCATGTTCAAGGGGATCGACTCCAAGTACCTTCAGGCTGTCCAGGTACTGTTTTTGAACGTCATACGGTGAAGGTTTCAGAATTACCTGATACTGGTAGTAATGCTGCAGCCGATTCGGATTTTCTCCATAGCGACCGTCCGTTGGCCGTCTTGATGGCTGGACGTAAGCCACATCCCATGGTTCAGGTCCAAGGGCCCTCAACAGTGTCGCTGGATGAAAGGTTCCGGCTCCCACCTCTATGTCATAGGGTTGAGCCACAACACATCCCTTTTTTGCCCAAAATTTCTCTAACGACATAATCACATCTTGAAAATTCATTTGCCCTTCCTCATAAAATAATTGATGGTTTATAAGGTATGTCGATTGAATTGGTTTAACACACGAAACCAATCCTATCATATTACACGAGTTAAAAACCGCACAACAACCCGTCAGGATCTATATTTACGTCAAGCAGGCGGGCATCTTCTCGATCTGAAAGAACTCTTTCCCATATACCTTTTAATTTGTCAATATCCTCGATTTCACCAATTGCCCAAACACAGCCACCACCGCCAGCACCGGTGAACCTTGCACCGCAGCTGTTTTCCAATGCGGCATCGGCAAGCTTTTCTCCCATTGCGTCAAGTACCCCGGGTGTTAATTTCCTCCGTATTGACAATTCTCTGTTCATCGATGTGCATGCATCTTTAAAGTTCCGGTCAATAATCGCATCGACAAACGTATGGGTACAGTCAATTATTTCTGTCCAATCTTCATAATATTTACCTGAAAGAAACTGTTGTACCCACTTGTTGTTAATATTCTTTGACTCATGCGGAACGCCGCAATAAGCCAGAAGCAGATGCGCTTCAAAATCGTTAAACGATTCTTTTACAACAACCGCCCTTTTACTGAAAATAGGTTCTTCAATACTTGCCGGCCAGTACCATGCATTAACACCGCCGTATATTGCAGCGAGCTGGTCCTGGAGGCCGCACGGCACGCCCGCAACACTACCCTCGAGCGCATGGGCAAGAAGAGCTGTTTTTTGTCTCGTCAGAGGCTTCGAACCCATTTTCTCATAAATTTTTGATAATGCTGAAATCAGAGCCACCGCCGCGACAGATGATCCACCCAAAGCGCTGCGTGGAGGCGATGAGGAGTCAATATCAATATGAATCCCCTGGGCTCGAAAATAGGCGGCTATCGAAAATATAAGCCCCAGCGGATGATCAAATGGGACTTTATCAAGTGGAAAAACTGCACTGTCGAATCCTTTTGAAGAAACTTTTACCATGCCTTCCTGATAGGGTAGAAGGCGAACTCGAGTCCTTAAGTTGATTGCAATGTTAAAGGTGCACGGCGAAAGGTGCCTTAGGGGAAAATAAAATGTGTTAATATCAAGCGTTCCGCCCATGTCGATTCTACATGGGGCCGATGCCGCGATTTGATGCGATTCAATGATGCTTTTAAAGGTGTGTGTTGCGCGTTGCGTGTCGCCTGATAGTTGTTGCATCTGTCCTCTGCCATCTGACTTCTCATCTTCTGATCTTCTCAACTTCTCAACTTCTTATCTTCCTGCCCTCCGCCCTCTGTTCTCTGTCTTCTGTCACCTGACTCCCGGTCATCCCCGTATCTGCCGCAAGAAAGTCAAGCTTCTGGGCTCTTTCCCCAAATGATAGGGTACAAATGCTTCCAAAAACGCCAAGCCTTCTTCCATAGCTTGAGGAGTGAATCTAATCCTCGCCGCCTTCTCTAACGCTCCGTTTTGGATCCATTGGAGCTGCTTGATCGTTCCTTTGGAAAGAGACAGGTTCCCTGATAATCGGGTAACACATCTATCACACACAAGGCTTCCTTTTCCCAGATCAAAGACAATTCTGTTGAGTTTCATTCTCTCCATTTCGATCCGGCAAACGCTGCATTCCTTTAAATTCGGAGAAAAACCGGAAATTGTCATAAATCTCATCTGAAAAAGAATGGAAAGCGCTGCTTCGGGAGTTTGATCCACATCAAGTTTCTCCAGTGTATGGCAAAGCAGATGATAAAGATGGGCTTGTCTTTCGTCTTCCTCCATCCATTCATTTGTTAATTCGGCCCAGTAACTGGCATAGGCTGTCTTTTTAACATTTGATCGGATATTGGAAAAAGGTTGATTTAATATGGCTTCCTGCAGGACGGGAAGCCTTCTTCCTCGACCGGGACTGTACACGATATCCAAGACATAAAAAAGTTCAAGGATGCCTGAAAATCGCTTGATGCTTTTCTTTGCAGATTTTGCAATGATTGAAAGTTTGCCTCTGTTGAGTGTAAAAAACGAAAGAATAAGATCATAGTCCCCAAAATCGGTACGCCGGAGCATAATGGCAGGCGTGGAAAAACTCGACATATGTCTATATACCAATCAATATGGTGGCAATCTCAAAATATAAAAAGACAGCGATAATATCGATCGAAGTGGTAACAAAAGGACCTGTTGCAACGGCAGGATCGACATTTATTCTTGCAAAAATCATGGGTACCAGGGAACCCACCAGCGCGGCGATAGACATTGAACTGATCACAGCAAGCCCCACAGATATGGCCACCATCTTCGCGCTGTATCGAAATTGAGCAACGGTGCCAATAAGAGATCCATAAATCACACCCAGGATTAATCCAACAATAAGCTCTTTAAGAACAACAGACCAGGTATTTCTTATGTTGAGGCGTCCTGTAGCAAGGCCCCGTACAACAATGGTGGAGGTCTGAGTGCCAATATTTCCACCCATACCCAGGATAACGGGGATGAATGCGGCAAGATAAGCCAACTTTTTCAGGCTCCCTTCAAAGTGGCCAATAATAAAAAAGGCAATGATACCGCCAATACAGCTTGCAAACAACCACGGAAGGCGGATCCTTGTGCTTCTTAAAACAGACTGTGTTTCGATAAACTCTTCTCCGCCCACCCCGGCCATTTTCAAAATATCTTCCGTTGCTTCTTCTCTGAAAATATCGATAACGTCATCCACGGTAACGATACCCACCAGCTTGTTGGTTTCATCCACAACCGGAACAGCCAGTATGTTATACAGGGCAACAATTTTCGCCACCTCTTCCTGGTCCATGCTGGTTTTTACAGAAAAGACATCAGTGGACATGAAATCTTTGAGTAACGTCTCGGGAGGAACAACCACAAGCTGCCTTAATGAGCTGACACCCACTAGATTGCCATATTCATCGACCACATAAAGATAAAACGGCATCTCTACATCCAGGTACTCTTTTTGTAATGACTCGATCGCCTCTTTTGCAGTTGTATCTTCTCTCAACGCGATGAAGTCAGGCACCATAATACCGCCCGCAGTATCATCCCCGTAACGAAGCAGGTCTTCAACCTCTTCGGAACCCTCTTTTTTCATTTGCTCAAGGATAGCTTTAGACCTTTCCTCGGGCAGCCCGCCGATCAGGTCTGCCACATCATCGGTGGGCATATTTTCTAGGATTTCAACGAGTTCATCCAAATCTATACGGTCTGATAATGCCAGGAAAGCACCTTCATCAAGTTCGCTGAAAAGAACACCTTTCTGCTGGATGTCCTCAATCATTTCAAAGAGTTTATGCTGATCGTAAAGCGACAAGAAGCGGAATACAACAGACAGGTCTGCCGCATGCGTCTTGTTCACAATCTTGCGCAAATGGTTAGACGCCTGCCGCCTAAGCAGCCGCTTAATGCTATCAACAAGTATTTTATCTCGTTCACCTAACATAGCTTGTCAGTCATTTCCGATTAATGAGGAATAGTTATGGAACCCGAATGCTCAATACCTGCCCGCTCTTTCCATGAATTTCTAAAGGTTTTTCATTCAAGATCAGCCGAATCCCCCCGGCATTTCCTATCAGGAGATGAAAACCGGATGTTGCCTCAAGCTCAAGTCTATCTCTCGTGTGAAGACTGTACTCTTTGGGCTCATGGTCATCTGTCGTTACTTTAATCCACGTATCTTCAATGGTTATGATCTTCAATAACAATCTTCCCGAAAGGCTTTTAGGTGATTTCCTTTCAGAATCCGATTTCTGAGAATCCCCGACATCAATGTTGTTTTTGTTTTCTTTGATTGAGCGTTGGCCGTTTGAATTATCATTTGACGGCTCACCTTGAAAAAAGGATATTGTAAAAACTGATAACGCAATAATACATCCGAGTGCCCCAAGAGAGAGTGCGAGACGGAGCCAAAACTTTGGTCTTGATCCGTTCTGATCGATATCGAATCCGGTGGTTCCCTGCAAAGCACGGCAGTCGGACAAATATCGCTGAATTACCACATCGTCATCGACACCGATTGCCTTTGCATAAGCTCGCAAAAAACCCTTGACAAAAACCTCAGCCGGCAGCCCGCCATGGTCTTCCTTCTCAATAAGGAGGAGCGTGTCCACCCCAATTTTGGTTTTCCTTGAAACCTCTTGAAGGCTGATTCCCTTTTCACGCCGTATAGTTTTGAGATAACGGCCAAATGAAAGAGAATTTTTATAAGCAATCATACATAAAGCAACATGTTGAATTATTTGATTAATTTTATATGTGATTTTTTCCGGAGTCCCTCTAACCAATCTGCAAATTTCTCGTTGACAACCTCGTTGTAGAGTTTTGCTCCAATTTCGGAAGCTGCCTCCTCGCGGGATTTACCCGGTGTCTTGACAATTTCGGAAAGATAAAAAATTTGATATCCTTGATCCGTGTCGAGTACAGATGTGAATTCACCCGCCTTCATCCCCTTTATCGCTTCCTGCAGCTGCGGTAAAAGCGCTTCAATCTTGAACAACCCCAGATATCCACCGTCAGCGGTTGATGATGACTCAGAATAGGCGTTGGCCAAGTCACCAAATGATTCTCCCTCGTTTAGCCGGGAAAGGATGGACTCCATTTTTTTCTTCACCTCAAGCTTCTCCGATTCACTGGCAGAAGGAGGCACTTTCATAACAATGTTGCTGAGATGATATTTTGTTTCACCGGAATATTTATCAATATCTCTCTCGTAGCGGGCTTCTATATCCTCTTTAGTAATCACGATCTTAGATTTTACTTGATAGGCCACCAGCTTTGATCGGAGGATCTGCTCCTTAATCCTCTCCCGATATTCCTCCATGGCTATACCTTCGCTGGCCAAACCATTTATCAGCTCTTCATCCGAAATAAGCTTGTCTTTTTTTATCCGTTCAACCGCATTATCAATTTCCTTCTCGCTTACTTGAATATTTAATCGTTCAATTTCCTTGTCAGTCAGTTTTTGATCGACAAGATTGTTAATCATGTCCTCTCGAATCTTAAAGAGCATTTTACGCTGTTTCTCAAGCGGGTGCCCCGATGCCTCGATCTGGACTTCATAGGGCTTGAGTTCCCAGTTCAATTCTGAAAGCAATATGATTTCATCGTTAACCACCGCCACTATGCGATCAACGATTTCTACACTCTCCGCCTTGGCAATTACCGGGAAACCGGCAAAAGACGCCAAAAAGGTGTATAGTAAATAAAAGGACAAATAACTCCATTTTCTTGAAAAATTTTTTGTTTTCATTTTGTTAAATATTCTTAAAATTGAATAGTTAGCGGCCATTCGGAAATGATACGTTTTGGTTCAAAACAAGGCCGCGGGCATAGCGCGTCTACGTCGAGGATTGTAAAAGGACAAGAACGCCGTGTTGGGTCAAAAGATGCCATTTCCGGATAAACACTATTTCGGTTAAAGATTTTCATGAAAATATATTAAGAATTAATAATCTCTTGCCACTTTGCTTGGTTTATTTCAATCGTCTGTTTTTGTTTTATCTTTTTTATCCACGATTGATAAGCTTCTTCTGTTTTTTTCCATCTCAAATGCCTTACAACCATTTCCTCTGTATATGCTGCCCTCTCCTTTAGCTCTGATTCCTCTTCTGAATCTGACGCCTCTTCCCTGTGCCGGGCATATTCTTGATAATACTTCGATATATCCTCGGGGGTTATTTTAATCCGCTCTCCAAATTCCTTTGCGATCACCTTTTCCATAAATAAACGGATCTTTAACCTTTTTTCCCAATAATTGTAAGAGACAGCATTCTCGAGTAACGTCTCTTCGAAAACACCTTCAGGATAATCTTTCTTAAATTCTAAAATCGCATTTTCAAATTCAGCGTCAGAGATCTGAATGCCGAGTTCTTTGGCTCTTCCCAACAATATCATCTCTTCGATCATCTGGTTCAAAAGGCGCAACCGAGCTTCTCTGTAAGCGTTAGGATCCTGTTTGGAATTATGAAGACCCGCCGCCTTCATAACTTCAAAAGCTTCGTTGAAATCAATTGCTGTTACGACCCTGTCTCCAATACGGATTAAAAAAGTATCGGCGCGCTCTGATCCTGAACCACCACATCCTGCCCATGTAAAAATAATTAAAAGTGCGCCGACCACAACCTTAAATTGACTGAAATATTTTATCATTGATAATCGGCAACTCATAAATGCACAGAAGCACAATCAAGGAGGGAACCATTAGTGCTTCGCACAGATCTCTCCTTCTGAATGAACACGAATTCATCTGACAAATCCTTTAGCTGCTAACATGATGGGTGATTTCTTTCAAGATATTTTTAGCCTGAGCCAAAAGACTGCTGGTGTTTTGTTCTAAAAACCTGGCTTTGAGCATATGACCGGGAGTTAACTCAAAGTGCCGGTCTGCGGACGCTTTCATCCCGACGATACGATCGGGATGTTTTTGGTGATCCTTTGAAAAATAGAGCGTAATTTGCTGCCCCGTCAAGTCCAGGCGTTTCACTCCAGCCTCTTTTGACAACAGCTTTAGCATGATTTTTAAAAGAAGATTTGAAGATTCAACCGGCAGAATACCAAACCGATCGATCAGCTCATTTTTAAATTCTGCAATCTCTTTGAGCGTATTCACCCTTGAAAGGCGGCGGTATGCTGAAAGTCGTTGATCAATATCAGGTATATAGGATTCTGGTATATAGGCAGACATATCAATGTTAATTTCCGGTTCGAGACGTTCGCAAACCGGTTCTCCTTTTATCTCGGATATTGCATTTTCCATAAGCTTGAGGAACATATCATAGCCGACTGCAGCAATATGGCCGGACTGGGAGGCTCCCAGAATTGTACCCCCTCCCCTGATCTTCAAATCACTCATAGCGATTTGAAAACCTGATCCAAGATCACTGTGTTCCATCAATACTTTCAGGCGTTTCTGGGCATCCCGAGTCAAAGTGCTTTCATTCGGGATAAAAAGGTATGCATAGGCTTGCTCATCCGTTCTTCCCACGCGTCCGCGCAACTGATACATCTGAGCCAACCCAAAACAATCCGCCCGATTAACAAGTATTGTATTGGCTGCGGGCACATCTAAACCTGATTCTATAATTGAAGTACAGACCAGCAGGTCTATTTCATGGTTCATGAATCGAAGCATCACCGTCTCCAACTCTTTCTCATTCAAACGACCATGCGCTACATCAAGCCTGACTTCGGGCACCAGTTCCTGTAATCGTCTTGCAATCGACCGTATGCTATGGATGCTGTTATGTACGAAAAAGATCTGTCCGCCTCGCTTTAACTCCTTACGTATAGCCTCCGAGATGACCGCATCATCCAATTCAGAAATATATGTGATGATAGATCGTCGATGCTCAGGTGGTGTGGAAATAATGCTGATGTCACGTATTCCCATCAGGGACATATGAAGGGTGCGGGGTATCGGCGTTGCCGTTAAAGCGAGAACATCCACAGTACTTCGTATTTGCTTTAGTTTTTCCTTATGTTTGACCCCAAAGCGCTGTTCCTCGTCAAGCACTATAAGCCCGAGATCTTTAAAAAATACATCTTTCTGGATAAGTCTGTGAGTTCCGATGACCACATCTATTCGCCCGGTTTTAAGCGCATTGATAATTTTGCGCTGCTCCTTTGAAGATCGGAATCTGCTCAAGCATGCGATGTTAACCGGGTAGTGTTCAAAGCGGCTGATAAACGTCGCGTAGTGCTGTTCGGCAAGGACTGTGGTGGGCACGACGACGGCAACCTGTTTGCCGTTATTGACCGCCAGGAACGATGCACGAAGGGCCACTTCTGTCTTGCCGTATCCCACATCACCACATACCAGCCTATCCATTGATGTGGGTTTCTGCAAGTCCTGCAGTACATCATTAATAGCCTTGAGCTGGTCTGCGGTCTCTTCATAAGGAAAACCGGCCTCAAAATCGATCGAATCATCTCCCGGATTCCCGAAAGCATAACCCTTCTTGACCTTTCGTTCAGCGTACAGTTTGAGAAGGTCTCCGGCAATCTTCTCCACCGATTTTTTGACCTTCCCTTTCACCCGCTCCCACGATTTGCCGCCCAACCTGTCTAGGATAGGCGTCATTCCATCCACTCCCATGTATTTCTGCACCATACTCATCCGATCCACGGGAAGATATAACTTGTCTGAATTTTTATAATTAATAAGAAGAAAATCATTGTTCGAGCCGTTCAGTTTCAGTTTTACAAGGCCTTCATACCGGCCTATTCCATGTTCAATATGAACGACGAGATCCCCTTTTTTCAAATCTTCAAATGCAATGGTCTGGGGGCTAATCTTTTCCTTGGGCACTCTTTTCGGGCGAAGTTTTCTGCCAAATATTTCATTATCTGTAATTATGGCAATCGATTCAGCGGGCCAGATAAACCCGGAAGAGATCCGACCCGTGCATATGTAAACAAGGCCCTTTTCGTGTTTAACATCATGAAATCCATCAACAGGCTTTAGCTGAACACCGTATGGAAGAAGCAGCGATTTTAATCGGTCAGCCTGTGTTCGGGAACTGCAAACAAAAACCACAGAACCGGATTGTTTTTTATCATTGATCCAGTTCACAAGCGGTAGCATCAGGCTCTTTTCCCGCTGACGCTTTAGTTCCAAACTCATGGCGGAGTTTTCTGTGACAGAAAAGTCGAACTGTATGGAATTCTCCCTCTGAAAAATCCCTTTTAGCACAGGAAGTTTTTTGAGTGTCAGGGGCTTTGTCTGAAAAAGGATTTCTTTTGCCTCTGACCATTTTAAATTGAGGGTATGGGGCTCAACACAAAGCCGGTCCTGATTGCAAGCAGCTAAATAGCTATTTAATGCCTGCTCTTGTGTTCCTTCAGCCGTTTCTTGAATTTGACCCGGTTCTACGAGAACATGAAGTGCATTGTCCGGAACATAATCAAAGAGCGTATGGAGTTCAGGATAAATCAGCGGAATCAGACTCTCAATTCCGGTAAAAACACCTTCTGTTTTAATACGATGTATCAGCTCCCTTACCTTGGTTACCGACATGTCAGACGTTGAGGCCTGCATCCGGACCCGGCTGATGAACGGATCTAGGGAATCTATTTTCAGAATCGCTTCCCTGGCCGGAAGTACAACAGCTTCCTGTACCCTGTGCTTTGTCCGTTGTGTCGCAGCGGAAAAGAATCTTAAGGAGTCTACCGTATCTCCGAACAGTTCGATTCTCATCGGATTAGGGTATAGAGGTGAATAAATATCCAGAATTCCGCCCCTTACACAAAAATCCCCCGGTTCTTCTACAATCACAGACCGAGTATAACCACCGGAAATCAGCTTTTCGATCAAATGGTCCCGGTCTATCTGTTCACCTTCCATAACAAGTTCAGCATAATTAACAATTTCATGCTTTGGAATAAGTCTATTAAGCAACGCTTCTGGTGTTGTAACCACAATGGGCGGCACCTCACTCCCTGTCAATTGATACAACGCACGGATCCGTTTCGCTGCCGTCTCGTTGTGATAAGCGAGATCCTTAAACGGTAAAATATTGTAAGGGGGAAAATAGAATATGGGCGGTGTGGGCTTTTCTAAAAAAAAACACAGGTCTTCCAAGAATCTATCTGCATCTTTTTGCGAAGGGACGACGGCGAGAATGGGCACTTTGTGTTGCAGATATAATCTGGACACAAAATAGGCCCCAGTAGATCCATACAAACCTGTAAAGTCAATACCAGAGGACCTCTCAAGTATAGAATCAATTGCGTCGCCAATAGATAATTGTTCTTGATTTTGAATCATAAATAAAATAGATAACCTTGTTACGCCGACGTAGCTCAGTTGGTAGAGCAGCTGATTCGTAATCAGCAGGTAGGCGGTTCGAATCCGCCCGTCGGCTCCAGATTTTATAAAGGGATTTCAGATGTTTCTGTCTGGAGTCCCTTTTCTGTCTAACCACTCGAATCGCATCAAACCATACCAAGATGACACATTTTTCGGAAAAAAAGAAGATAAGAACCTACGGCAATTTAAAGAAAGAGTCAACCCGATGAATAAAGGCGTCGGCGTTGCTGCTACCGGGGGATTAGGCCAGTTATAAAAAACTGATATTATCTTTCATTTAATTTTTCTTGCTAAAGTTTTATATCAAATATCTTTTCTGAATAACCGTTTTATCTTGATAATGTCTTTACATGCTGCCGGGCCTTCTCGATGGACCCATACCGCCTTAAAACACAAATTGTAAAATTTTCTTTGGGGCGACTTGACATGTATTCAATATCCGTATATTATTAAGCAATTACGATTCTAAACTGATGCTGAAGCGGATTCGACGGGAGAAATTTGAATGATAGATATGGATGATGAGAAGTTGAAAAATGAAATTGATGAGATCACGAAAAGCGTTGACCACGTAATGAGGAAAATAGAAGGCCTCGGTCTTATCAAGAATGAAGATCCCACGGAAATAAAGAATGAAGAGTAGGCGCTTAACGAGTTTACTCCGCCCTATCTGACTGTTAATAAGGAATAAAACGGAATATGTTGATGAGGAGGTGTCATGGCATTAACCAAGAGTGATCTGGGTGAAAAGGTACACGAGGTTGGTTTTACCAAAAAACAATCAGTCGAAATTATTGAATCCCTACTGGAAATTATTAAAAGTACACTGGCAAAAAATGACGACCTGCTAATTTCGGGATTTGGAAAATTCTGTGTTAAGGAAAAAAAAGCGCGGAGAGGTCGAAACCCTGCCACAGGCGCCGACTTGACACTTCGGTCGAGAAAAGTGGTTACATTCAAATGTTCCGGGAAATTAAGGGATAAAATCAACGGCCGGGGATAGCACCTCCCCTCCGGGCACCGTTATAGACTTGAGACCTTTGATAATTATCCTCTTTTGCCCAATTTCAATGCCTGCCCCGTGCAATGCGAAGCCTATTTCACTGGGGTCAAGGGTTCAACCGTTTGTTCTCCAACGATTTTATCAGCGCTTTGAGCATCATCCTTCAGCGATATTTGAAGAAATCGACACAGCGGCCCTTCTGACCTGAGATGTCAGACCATATCTTTCTTCTTTTGGTATTTTTTTTGTTATTCTATAAAAATCCAACCGGAGTTTATAAGATTTCTGCCATACTTTTAACTCTTTATAATTTTTTAAGCATTTCACTCGAATCCTTGAACCCTTGCCCCCTTGAATCCTCGAACCCTCTTCTCCAACTAAATTGGAGAAGAACCTTAAATGGTGATATTGTAGATCTTGATCTTGCTTAGCAGGGAGGGGTGGCTGATTTCAAGAATCCGAGCAGCTTTTGTGCGGTTGCCCTTCGTTGCCTTCAGCGCACGGGTAATGAACTCTTTTTCCAAAACTTTTCGGGCCGCCTTTAAGGAATATCCTTCTATTAAGTTTCCCATTTTCTCAATCCCGCAACCCACGCCCAACTCAGGCGAAAAATTCTCTGACCGAAGAATTGATTCTTCTGAAAGGACCACAGCTCTCTCAATTACATTTTCCAGTTCCCTTACATTTCCCGGCCAACTGTGTTTTAGCAGAAGAGACATGGCATTAGGTACTATCTCTCTGATTTCCCTATCCAGGCTTATATTGAACCTGTCGATAAAATGTTGACATAAAAGGGGTATATCTTCGGACCGGTCCCTAAGGGGAGGCAACCTGATCGGTACGACATTAAGCCGGTAAAAAAGATCTTCACGAAATGCCCCTTTTCCAACCTCATCCTCAAGATTTTTTGCAGTTGCCGCAATGACACGAACATCGTTTTTAATTGTTTTTGTATCGCCAACCGGCCTTATTTCATTTTCCTGCAATACCCTCAGAAGCTTTACTTGTAAAGAGAGCGGCAACTCCCCTATTTCATCTAGAAAAATCGTTCCGCCGTCTGCTTCCTGAAAGAGTCCCTTTTTATTCCGGTTTGCACCGGTGAAAGCGCCTTTTACATGCCCGAAAAGCTCGCTTTCGAGTAAATTTTCAGGGATTCCGCCGCAGTTCACAGGGACCAGCGGCTTTTTCGATCGATCCCCTTTGAAATGGATTCCCCTTGCGATGAGTTCCTTGCCGGTTCCGCTGTCACCGTAAATCAATACTGTGGTATTGTATTGTGCCACTTTCTCGGCCAGTTTGAATACCGATTGCATGACCTTGCTTTTCGCAACCATGTTCCCAAAACTATAATTTTCTTGAATCTTTCGAATCCGCTCTTTTAACCGGCGGTTTTCTCTTTTCAAACTTTCCCGCTCTTCCGCCTTTTTAAGCATAAGGAGGACTTCATCGGATTTAAACGGTTTGGAAATAAAGTCATATGCCCCTTTCTTCATAGCCTCAACAGCAGTATCAATGCTGCCGTATGCCGACATCATGATTACAGTGGTAGCGTCTACTTTGTCGCGGGCAGCTCTAAAAAATTCCATTCCGCTCATTTTCGGCATTTTAATGTCGCAGAGGATAAAATCGTAAAAGGTTTGATCGACCTTTTTCAAAGCATCAGCACCATCAGATGCCGTCTCAACGTGATAGCCGGCTTTATCAAGTAGCGCAGACAGCATGTGGCGCATGTTCTCTTCATCATCTATGACCAGCAGGCGTTTTTTCAAAGACTCATTTTCCTTTTTGGTTTTGATTTTCATCATACACATCCAAGTATTATCTCGTTATAGCAACCGGGTTTTGGCCGTGTGAAAATGATTTGGCTTTGTGTTATGAGCAGCAGGTTTTTGAATAACGAATGTCGAACCCTCTCAAAAATAACCCAATGTAGCGTCCTATAGACACCAAGTGATTTAATTGATTTCTCCTCTGTCTGCTTCTAATGAGATTAAGGGCAAATATACGGCAATTTCTGTTCCTTCACCTTCTTTGCTGGTTGCTTTGATTTCCCCGTTCATTCCCTCGATAATCATAAAACAGACTGAAAGGCCAAGCCCTGTGCCCTTGCCCGGCTCCTTTGTCGTGTAGAATGGGTCAAATATGTTACCGATATTCTCATCCGAAATGCCGGGGCCGTTATCAATAAACATGATTTGAATCATTGAAAGATCCCTGGAATCAACGCTCTTTTTCTCTACCACCTCACTGGATATAATTATTTTTTTATCTGCCTCGTGCTCTGATGAGGAAATTGCATCAAGAGCATTCATCACCAAATTTAAAAAAACCTGTCGTAATAAATTGGAATCAACGAAAACAGTATCCGAGTGGGCCGAAAGATCAAGCTGAAAATGAACATCGGACATAACAGGCTGAGGCCTTAAAACATCAATGACATCATCGATAAGATCGTGAACAGATACTGGTTCCGGGCCCTCGGTCGATGGTCTTGATAAATCAAGCAGCTGTCTGATTATCAAATTAATTCTGTTTATCTCACTCTCTGAACGATCGATAAATTCTTTTCGTTCTTCGTCTGAAATATCTTTTTTTTTGAGCAATTCAATATAACCGAGAACAATGCCGATAGGGTTGCCGATTTCATGAGCAATGCCTGATGAGAGCCTCCCGACAGAAGCCAGTTTCTCCGCTCTGATAATATCTTTTTGAGCCTGTTTTAAATCAAAATTTGCCTGTTCGAGGGAACGAACCGTCTGCCTCAGTTTCTCCTTGTCCTCTGTAATGTTCTTTAACATATTGTTCAGCGCTTTAGACAATTTGTTGAATTCATTTCCTTCTTTTTCCGGCATAAAAAATATTTCATCGTCATCGCTATACTCACCGGCCCGCTTTGCCAGACGGTTCAACGGCTTCACTGTTAACATTGACAAGCGATAAAGGCCGATAAAAGTCAAAATAACCGTATTGACCAGGATATATATGAACAATGTGTGTTGAGAACGCCTATGGATTTTATAAATCCTTTCAAGGGGCAGAACAATACTGGCACCTGCGATAATATTGCCTTCTCTAAACAGAGGAGATGACACAATCAGATTCTGGCTCTGTTTCCAGAAAACCCCCCAAGTGGTACCGAGGAATCGGGTGGCTTGCTTTCCTGATGCAATGGCTTGTCTGGTAAAACTCTCAAGCTCGTCTTGAAAGGGACAGCGCCTACTGCCTGAATAGATGGGTCTGTTATTTCCATCCAAAATTAAGGTACAGGAAGATCCTGTTTCAGCTATCATTCTGTCAAGACCATCCAACGTACCTGAATGCGCTGTGTTATCCTCAGATATCGAAAAAGTATTCATTTTCGTTTCGATTGCAGATAGAATTAAATTCCCCCTGGTTATCTCGGAACGGATCATGTCCCGCTGGACCATCATAACCATAACGAAATCAATTAACACCATGGCCAGCAATAAAAGTAGCGCTAAATACAAGGCAATATTTGTTTTTAATCCGCGCGGAAACACATTAATCCTTTAAACGTATTGAAATCTCTAAAACATTTTTTCATGCAAAAGTCTCAGCGCCTCCTCGGAGCTGGGCTCGCCGAAAGCAAGAGGCAACCAGAACAGATGCATCAACAACTTTAGCGTCCATCTCTCAGTTCCCTATAACACCAATTTTGGATGCAAGTAAAGGGCCGGCGTTTACAAAACAAAAAACCCGGAATCACCTAATAAATTAAAGTGATTCCGGGTTGATAGAAAAGATTTTCGGCGGCGTCCTACTCTCCCACTCAGTCTCCCAAGCAGTACCATCGGCGCTAAAGAGCTTAACTTCCGTGTTCGGGATGGGAACGGGTGTTTCCTCTTTGCGATAGCCACCGAAAAAATAGATTTCAGTATGCTGAAAAGTTAGATATTTGCAAAAAAATTTCAACCGATTATGCAAATTATTTTGTGGCCAAGCCGCACGACCGATTAGTACCAGTAAGCTGAACATATCACTATGCTTACACACCTGGCCTATCAACCTTGTCGTCTACAAGGGGTCTTCAGTCTGTATGTTTCCATACAGAGGGATATCTAATCTTGAGGTGGGCTTCCCGCTTAGATGCTTTCAGCGGTTATCCTTTCCGAACTTAGCTACCCAGCAATGCCGCTGGCGCGACAACTGGAGCACCATTGGTTCGTCCATTCCGGTCCTCTCGTACTAGGAACAGATCCTCTCAAATATCCTGCGCCCACGAAAGATAGGGACCAAACTGTCTCACGACGTTTTAAACCCAGCTCACGTACCACTTTAATTGGCGAACAGCCAAACCCTTGGGACCTGCTCCAGCCCCAGGATGTGATGAGCCGACATCGAGGTGCCAAACCGCCCCGTCGATGTGAACTCTTGGGGGCGATAAGCCTGTTATCCCCGGCGTACCTTTTATCCGTTGAGCGACGGCCCTTCCATACGGGACCGCCGGATCACTAAGACCTACTTTCGTACCTGCTCGAGTTGTATCTCTCGCAGTCAAGCTCCCTTATGCCTTTACACTCCACGGCTGGTTTCCAATCAGCCTGAGGGAACCTTCGCGCGCCTCCGT
>JBHPCZ010000015.1:0-20000 GCA_042573625.1 Thermodesulfobacteriota bacterium | reverse complement strand
ATTTTTATTTTATGATAATGCTTTTTCCCCGCCCTTAGCAAGATCTCCATGTCTTTAATATCATTCTCTGTTATTATGTGGTCAAAAGACTTAATTCGCCGGCCATTAACGTATGCCCCTCCCTGCTCAACAAGCCTTCTTGCTGCACCGCCTGAATTTGCAAGGCCAACCATATAATACAATTTAAAAGCCGGGATACCTTCTTTCAAAGAGCCGATATCTACGTATGAATGAGGCACCGATACTTCATCAGTATCCGATTCACCCCGTGGTATCGAACTGGACGGAAGTATATCCTCAGGGACATGCCGATCTCCAAACATACTTGCCGCAGCCTGATGGGCGCTTTTCGCTGCCTCTCGGCCATGAACAAGCCGCGTCGTCTCATAAGCAAGGACTGCCTTTGCACCATTCAAATCAGCTCCTTTCAATCTGCCAATTTCCCGGATTTCATCCACGGGTAGAAAAGAAAATAGCGCCAAGAAACGCTCAACATCACGGTCATCAGTATTAACCCAGTATTGATAGTATTCATAGGGCGATGTCCTGTTCGGATCGAGCCAAACAGTTCCATCCGCTGTCTTTCCCATCTTTGCACCGCTGCTGGTTGTTATCAAAGGAAATGTTATGCCGAAAACCGTTTCCCGACGCATTCTGCGAATCAGTTCAATACCGGCTACAATGTTTCCCCACTGGTCACTACCCCCCATTTGAAGCCTGCATCCATGTTTATCACAGAGTTCCAGAAAATCGTATGCCTGTAGAAGCATATAATTGAATTCAATAAAATTGAGACCTTCTTCAGATTCAAGTCTCATTTTGCAGCTTTCTGACTTAATCATGCGATTGACAGAGAAATGTCGCCCAATGTCTCTGAGAAAAGGGATATACTCCAATTGCGTTAGCCAATCGGCATTATTCAGCATCAACGCTCTGTCTTCATCAAAATCGATAAATCGGGATAGTTGTGACTTTATTCCTTTTGCATTCTCTTCCACCATTTCCGAAGTCAGCAATTTTCGCATTTCGGTCTTGCCACTCGGATCACCCACAAGTCCTGTTCCTCCCCCGACAAGCGCGATTGGACGGTGCCCGCTTTTTTGTATGTGCGCAAGCGACATTATGGGTACCAAGCTCCCCACATGCAGACTGGATGCTGTTGGATCAAATCCAATATAACAGGTTACATGATCCGATTCTAAGTATTCGTATAATTCTTTGTCATGTGTGGTTTGTTCAATAAACCCTCGTTCTTTAAGAATATTCAGTACATTCATGTCTATGATTTTCCTTCATTGAAATAGTGATATACAAGTTGCTTCGCCTTGCTTACAATTGGAGTAACTGAATTATGGGTTGAAAGGAATGTAACCCATCCATCCATTGGTGAAACAGCAAAAAGCCAAAAAAAATATTGCATTCCAACACATTGTTGAATTTCCGAAACGTTAAACTGTTCATCATTTATTGGCATATTCAACCGCCCGGGTTTCGCGGATAACCGTAACCCTGATTTGTCCCGGGAATGTTAACGACTCTTCTATTTTTTTTGCAATATCCCTGCTGAGCAATGTAGATTCTTCATCTGATATGATCTCACTTTCAACAATAACCCTAAGCTCTCTTCCAGCTTGAATGGCATAGGTATTGGCAACACCTCTAAATGAATTTGCTATATTTTCAAGATCTTCCAAGCGCTTAATGTAATTTTCAAGCAACTCTTTGCGTGCCCCCGGCCTCGCCCCCGAAAGACCGTCCGCAGCTTGTATCAATAAATCATACACCGTATTGGGTGCAACATCTTCATGATGCGCAGCAATAGCGTGAACGGTTTTGGCGTTTTCGCCAAATTTTTTGGCAAGATTGGAACCGATTACTGCATGGGGGCCCTCAACCTCATGATCCACCGCTTTCCCAATATCATGCAGCAATCCCATACGTCTTGCCAGTTTTGAGTTGAGATTCAACTCAGAGGCCATAATGCCACTTAAAAAGCCCACCTCAACTGAATGTTGAAGAACATTCTGGGCATAACTTGTACGGAACTTTAATCTTCCAATATATTTAATCAATTCGTTATGAAGGTTATGCACGCCCAAATCGAATGCGGCCTGCTCTCCAGCCTCCTTTATTACCTGGTCAACTTCTTTTTCTATTTTTTTGACAACGTCCTCAATGCGTGCAGGGTGAATTCGCCCATCTGATATCAACTTCATCAGCGAGAGTCTGGCGACCTCTCGCCTTACCGGATTGAAACCTGACAGTATAACCGCCTCAGGTGTATCATCTATGATAAGGTCGATGCCGGTTGCAGCTTCAAGAGCACGAATATTACGCCCCTCTCTGCCAATGATACGTCCTTTCATCTCATCGTTCGGGAGTGGAACAACAGAAACAGCTCGCTCAGCAACAAAATCGCCTGCATATCTCTGGATGGCCGTCGCCATAATTTCTTTGGCCTTTTTATCCGCCTCCTCCCTGGTTTCATTCTCTATCCTTTTAATCATCTTGGCGCCTTCATATCGCGCTTCGTTCTCCATCGCTCTAATCAAAAGCTCTTTGGCCTGTTCCGCGGTTAAGCCCGAAATTTTTTCAAGCTGTCTTTTTTGTTCTTCCAGCAGTCTGTCACATTTCTGTTCATTCCGTGCTAATTCTTCCTCTTTTTGATGGAGCTGCTTTTCCTTTCGAGAAATTTCCTGATCCCTGCTCTCAAACTGTTCAATTTTTCGGTCAATATTTTCCTCTTTTTGCGTTAACCTTCTGTCCTTTTTTTTCAATTCCACCCGAGTCTCTTTTGTCTCTACGTCGAACTCGCTTTTCATCCTTAAAAGCTTATCCTTCACCTCGAGCTCAGCTTCCTTTAGGATCGTTTCCGCTCTCCGATTCGCATCTTCCAAGATCTGTTTTGACTTAACCTCAACCGCCTTGGTCTTCTGAGAGGAAATCTTTCCTCTCATCCAATATGCAAAGACAGAACCCGCCACAAATCCAATGCCGCCGATTAATAAAATATATTCATTCATTATCCTTCTCCCCTGAATATATAGACTTGAGTTAAACAGCTCCTTCAAGTAAAAACCCGGATCCAGAAGACCCGCTTTGTTTTCATCCCAAAGGGGTGAAGCCTACAGTAATCTGAAAATAAAACAAAATTTGAAGAAATTTTTATGAAGTGAATTTGGGGCGCGGCCTTGAGGGCCAAAAAGAAAAAAGGAAAGGATTACGAAATAATTTCAATGTGTTTAATTCAAGGAGCCCTGAAAATGTGATCCGCTGATACCTTCCTGTTGATTCCTTCCCCTGACTTTCAGCTTTTTCAGGCCCAATCAAGAGGAAGGACCCCTACCACAATGCCGTGTTGGGAGGTCTTTGAACCAAATGTATAAGGTGGGCGCCTTGTAGTTTCTTTAGGCTTTTCTGTACAAGCAGAACTTGCTCACCAAAACCAGTGAAAGCTCCCGGTTAAAGACTGTTGGGTCAAAGATCATCTTCCAATCACAAACACGGCAGGGGTCACACCAGGAAAAACACATAATAAATTCAGGCAGCATTCATGCCAGATTTCATCCTGTATGGATAACAGAAGGCATCATTTTTCAGTTCTACGCCGGAAAGGCATATGGCAGGCAATGGCTGATAAAAATTATGATATATATTTGGTTTCAACTTGCAAATCGCTTTTTCATTCACTGGACATTTTCATCCAATACACGAATCAGGCCGATTGATCGGTTAGAAATATTTTGCAAAAAATTTGAATAATTCCTTTTCAGCTTAATATTTTCATTCGCGATATTCAGCGCTGCGATAATCAAAACGGTGAGCTTGTTAGCACTTGATGAGCTGCTCGATTGTTGACTTTCAATTCTGGATACTTCCGCTGCCAGCAAATCAGCAACCTCCTTTGCCCGAGAAACCTCCTCTTCGGCTTTAAAGGTGTATTGCTGCCCAAAAAGTTCTATTTTTACAAGTTGTTCCAATGAATACGTATTCTACCTTTCCTGAATCCATGCCTCGCCGACCATATCTATGCTTCTGCAAGTTCCTCTAGTCTGGCCAGCAGACTATCAACTTTTGACCGGATTAAATCTCTTTCCTCTGCATAACTCTTTTCCGCCTCAACCTTACCTTGAAGTTCCCCTTCTATCTTATCGATTTTATTTCTAAGTTCTAAATTGGTCGCCTCAATAGATTTACGAGCACTAATTAATTTTTCAACCTTTTGTTCAATCTCTTCAAATTGTCGTAATATTAATTCGTTATCCAATATTTCACCTCACAATTTTTAAATAGTATAATCCGACAAATAAATTAAAGTCAAGATTTATTACCTAAACCGATTTTGCATAATGGATTCAACCAACGCCAGATCCTGACGGGTGTTTACACCCATCACTTCTCTGGCATCGGCGCAAATCATTACGCCGACAATCTTTTTATCCGTATACCCTATTTCAACGATATCTGTCAGATAAAGTTCACCTTGTACATTATCTGGTTTTAATCTCGGCAATCCATATTTTAAAAAATCTTTGTTAATGCAATAGACCCCGCTGTTAATCGTTTTTATCTCTTTTTGATTTTCTGTTGCGTCAGCCTCTTCAATGATTTGCGATACAATGCGGTTTTCATCGAATATAACCCTCCCGTAACCCTGAGGATTATCGACATCAACCGCCAATAAGGACAAATCACGGCCGGCTTGGGCATGGTCTTCGACAAGACGCATGATCGTGTCGGAAGTCAGCAGCGGCACATCACCGCACAAAATCACCACGTGCTCGACAGGATCAGGGATATGGGGGAGTGCACTCAATACAGCATCTCCTGTTCCGCGTTGTCTTTCCTGTAATGCAAAAATCAACTCATGTTTTTCGGGAACAATTTCCCGAACTTTTTCAGACTGATGTCCAATGACAACAATAACATTATTGCCGGCAATAGTTCTTGCTGCCTCTATAACATACAACAACATCGGTACGCCTAAAATCTCATGGAGTACTTTGGCCTTACCCGATTTCATGCGTGTTCCCTTGCCTGCAGCAAGAATGATGACGGCAGTTTTATCTGCTTTGTCTTTCAATTTCGTTAATCCTTCTTTTGATTTTAGCAGTTGTCAAACCAGCGAACGGAAGGTTTTGAAACTGTTTCTAACAATATGAACCCTAACAACTGAGGGGTCGGGGTATTTTTTTATAAAACCTTATTTCCAGCGGAATGGATGATCTTTTTTTGAAGCGTGTACTGTTTGAGTGCATTAGGGGATCGTTAGAAAGAACAGACACATGCTTAGATATTTTCACTGCAAGACATGCCGACATGATATTAACCCACTGTTTTTCCAATAAAGGCCTCTGTTCTTTCTTTACGAACCCTTATGCACGAGTTTTATCCGCCTCTGGCGTGATTACACGATTTAACAATAGATTATCCATGGAGCGTTTAACAGAGAAAACTCCCCAACCCTTCAAATAACTCAATCGGAAAATATTTATGACAACCACTATAATTCAGTCGTAGAATAAAAAAAAGGGCAAACCATAAAAATAGTCTGCCCTTGTTAAATAATGAAGGTTTTAGGTCGCATTCCTCGCAATTAAATGCAAACTAATTAACCAAACAATACCTTGAAATATGCTAATGCTTTGTCTCAACAATCCTAATTCGATGAACAGCTCTTTCCAGAGCCGCCCGGGCTCTTGCAAAATCAATATCTTCTTTATCTTCAGAATTCAACCGCTGCTGCGCGCGCTCAGATGCGGCCTTCGCACGTTCTATGTCGATATTTTTTCTCCGCTCAGCCGACTCTGCGAGCACAGTAACCCTATCAGGAAGTGCTTCAGCAAATCCCCCGCTGACAAACACAAACCTTTCCGTGCCTTTGTCATCTTTATATTTAAGTATGCCCAGATTCAATGTTGTTAAAAACGGAGTGTGATCGCTGAGCACACCAAATTCGCCATCATACCCCGGAGCCATAACGATCTGCGCTTCTTCACTGACAATAGACTTTTCCGGAGTAACGACTTCAAGTTTTATATTTTTAGCCATTTTAATTTCCTTGTAAACTTATTGGCATTACGCTTTAGCGTTTTCAAGAACCTCTTCAATGCCTCCTACCATATAGAAAGCCTGTTCCGGAATAGAATCATGTTTTCCGTCAATAATTTCCCCGAAGCTTCTTACATTATCTTCAATCTTTACGTATTTTCCAGGTTTACCGGTAAATACTTCAGCGACGTGGAAAGGCTGTGACAGGAATCTCTGAATCTTTCTTGCACGCTCAACTGTAATCTTGTCTTCATCTGAAAGTTCGTCCATACCAAGAATTGCGATAATATCCTGCAATTCTTTGTATTTCTGAAGAATCTGCTGAACTTCTCGAGCGACCCTGTAGTGCTCTTCTCCGATATACGCAGCATCAAGAATCCTTGAAGTTGAGTCAAGAGGGTCAACTGAAGGATAAATGCCAAGCTCTGTCAGCTTCCTTGAAAGAACAACAGTTCCGTCAAGATGTGCAAATGTGGTAGCAGGAGCAGGGTCGGTGAGGTCGTCAGCAGGTACGTAAACACACTGTACCGCTGTAATTGATCCCTTGTCTGTTGAAGTAATACGTTCCTGAAGTTCACCCAGGTCAACAGCCAGCGTCGGCTGATAACCAACAGCAGAAGGAATACGACCCAGAAGCGCTGATACTTCGGCACCGGCCTGTGTAAAACGGAAAATGTTATCGATAAAGATAAGAACGTCCTGGCCTTCCTCGTCACGGAAATATTCAGCACATGTAAGAGCTGAAAGAGCAACACGGGCTCTGGCTCCAGGAGGCTCGGTCATCTGACCGTATATCAATGCTGCCTTGGGGAGAACGCCTGAATCCTTCATCTCGTGATAAAGGTCGTTACCTTCACGGGTCCGCTCGCCAACACCGGCAAATACGGAGATACCGCCATGCTGCATAGCAATATTGTTAACCATTTCCATCATGATAACGGTCTTGCCAACACCGGCACCACCAAAAAGTCCCATCTTACCACCACGGGGAAATGGTACGAGAAGGTCGATAACCTTGATTCCTGTTTCAAGAACATTTACAGTCGTGTCCTGCTCTGTAAATGCCGGAGCTAACCTGTGGATAGGCATCATCTTTTCCTGGCTTACAGGGCCAAGGCCGTCAACAGGTCTTCCTACAACATTCAGAACTCTTCCCAAAGAAGCCGCACCAACCGGCATCATAATATCCTTGCCGGTGTCTCTTACTTCCATTCCGCGGACAAGACCGTCTGTAACATCCATAGCGATTGTTCTTACAACGTTATCTCCAAGATGCTGTGCGACTTCAACAACAAGGTTGTCGGCTTGGTCGTCGATAGCCGGGTTTGTAATTAAAAGGGCTGTATAAATTGTAGGCAACTTTCCAGGTTCAAACTCGACATCCACTACAGGACCCATAACCTGTACTATTTTTCCAACATTCTCACTCATCTATAGACCTCCTATAAAATCTATATTAGTATATATTTTTATATATCTAAATGCCGGGTTTAACCTTTAAGCGCCTCGGCTCCACCGACGATATCCATTAATTCTGCAGTAATAGCAGCCTGCCTTGCCTTGTTATAAGTGAGCGTAAGCTCATCAATCATGTCACTACACGCGTTGGTTGCGTTGTCCATAGCCATCATACGTGCAGCATGTTCACTGGTGGATGTTTCAAGCAAGGCACTGAACAACTGGACAGAGACGTTCTTGGGAAGCAGAATCCCTAAAAGCTCAGCGGCCGGCGGCTCACAGATATGCTCTGCAAGATAAGGCGCATCTGCATCTTCTTTATCTTCAGATTCTGAAGATTCAACCGAAGTAATCGGAAGAATCTGTTTTGCGACCGGAACCTGTTTCCCCATGCTGACAAATTCTGCATACACGACATAAACTTCATCGTATGACCCGGAAAGGAACCCTTCAACCAGGCTACTGGCTGCCGTTGATGCCACATTAAATCCAAATGTTGACCCAACAACGCCGAGATGCTCGCTTATCCTGTCCATATCGTTCTTCCGGCACCAGTCACGTCCCTTTTTCCCAAAATTAGTGAAAGATATTTCAATATTTTCACCGGCTTTTTCTTTATGGAGTTCTGCAGCCTTTGTAATAAGGTTCATATTAAAACCTCCGCACAGCCCCCTGTCCGACGTGCACAGTACAATATGAACTTTTTTAACTTCCTCTTTGGGGACCAGCAAAGGGCTTGCTTCCTCACCGGCTTTTTCAGCAAGGCTTCCCAGAACTTCTTCGAACTTCTCAGCATACGGCCGGAACCTGTCCATGTTCTGCTGGGCTCCACGCAATCTGGAAGTTGCCACCATATTCATGGCCTTTGTGATCTGCTTTGTCTTCTTTACACTTCCAATTTTTGTCTGGACTTCCTTTAATGTTGCCATACAGCTCAAACCCTTATATTTAAAGTTATTTGTTATCGGTTATCAGCGGCTCACCAGTGGTCGAACGCATCAACAAATAACTTACTTTATGGTGTCCTTGAATTCCTCGTCATAGGCGTTCAAGGCCTCTGTCATCAGTTTGTCCAGGTCGTCGTCGATCTCTTCCTTTTCCTTAAGTTCGGAATAGATCTGCGGATACCGGTCTTCGATGAAAGGGTAAAGACCTGTTTCATACTTTGTCACCACGTCAGCCGGATATTTGTCAAGAAAGCCCTTTGTGCCGGCGTATAGTATGGTGACCTGCTTTTCCATGGTAAGCGGCTGATACTGACCCTGCTTCAAAACTTCAACAAGCCTCGAACCTCGTGTAAGCTGTGCCTGTGTAGCTGCGTCAAGATCACTTCCGAATGCGGCAAAAGCTTCAAGCTCACGGAATTGGGCCATATCAAGCCTCAGTGTACCGGCAACCTGTTTCATGGCCTTTACTTGTGCGGCACCGCCGACTCGTGATACCGAAAGTCCAACGTTAATTGCCGGTCTAATGCCCGCAAAAAACATGTCCGGCTCAACGTATATCTGGCCGTCAGTAATTGAAATAACATTTGTGGGAATAAAGGCTGATACGTCACCCGCCTGGGTTTCAATAATCGGAAGCGCTGTAAGGGAGCCCGCACCCAGTTCATCATTCAATTTTGCGGAGCGCTCAAGCAGACGAGAGTGATTATAGAAAATATCGCCGGGATATGCTTCACGGCCCGGCGGACGCCTTAAAAGAAGAGAAACCTGACGGTAGGCAGCAGCCTGTTTTGAAAGATCATCATAAATAATCAGCGCATGCTGCTTATTGTCACGGAAATATTCACCCATTGAGCATCCTGCATAAGGCGCCAGGAACTGCAATGATGCCGGATCACTCGCGCATGCAGAAACTATTGTCGTGTATTCCATCGCACCGTGCTTTTCAAGAATATCCGCAACCTGGGCAACTGTTGATTTTTTCTGACCGCATGCAACATAGATACAGTAAATATCCGTATTCTTCTGTGCAATAATTGCGTCAACAGCAAGTGCTGTTTTACCGATCTGGCGGTCGCCGATGATAAGCTCACGTTGTCCCCTGCCCACAGGCGTCATAGAATCAACAGCTTTTGCACCTGTATAGCAGGGTTCATGAACACTCTTTCTGGCAATAACACCGGGCGCCACGACCTCGATTCTTCTGAACTCTTTTGCATCAATAGGGCCCTTGCCGTCAATAGGTGCGCCTGTTGTATCAACAACACGGCCCAAAACAGCTTCGCCAACCGGAACCTCAGCGATCCGTTTGGTTCGTTTGACAATATCGCCTTCCTTGATATGGATGTCTTCACCCATAATGGCCACGCCGACGTTATCCTCTTCAAGGTTTAATACCAGTCCCAGAGTACCGTCCGCAAATTCAACAAGCTCCATTGTCATAACTTTTTCTAAACCATATACCCTGGCAATACCATCACCCACCGACAAGACAATTCCGGTTTCACTCAACTCAACCTTCTTGTCGTAATCCGTAATCTGTTCTTTAATAATCTGGCTTATTTCTTCAGCTTTTAATTCCATCTATACACTCTCACCCCTTTTTAAAGATTCCCTCATATTGAATAGTTGAGTTCTGATGCTTCCATCCAAAACAAGATCCCCTATTCTGGATACAACTCCACCGATGAGACCTGGATCCTGTTCAACATCCAAAATAATATCTTTACCTGTCATCTCTGACAGGGTTGTACGAATCTTTTCAACGGTTTCGGATGATAGCTCCGTTGCCGAAACCAGATTGGCTCGTGCAATACCTTGCAATTCATCCGCCAGCTTCTGATAAAACTCATTGACATTGCTCAAAAATCCAAACCGCTTTTTATCAAACAGCAGAACAAGAAAAGAGGTCATAACCTTCGAAAGATTCAATTTTTCCAATATCGACAGCAAAACCTTTTTTCGGTCCGCAACATCATACAGCGGGTTACTTATTGCCTGTTCAAGTTCCTTTTCCCTTTCGATCAAACTGGCGAAGCCATCAAGCTCTTCTCTGTAGGTTTCGGTCTTGTCGTCCTCTTTGCCGATAAGCAGAAGTGCCTTGGCATAACGCCGCGCTACCTTCAAATTCTTCACTATGCCACCACCTTCTCTAAATATTCATCAACCATTTTATCCTGATCCGCTGATGTAATTCGACTTTTTATCAGCTCTTCAGCCTTTTCGATAGCCTTTTCCATTATATCTTGCTGCAGCCTTTCTTTGGCCTGCTTGAACTCGTTTTCAATGTTTCGTTTGGCCTGCTCTTCGAGTTTCACAGCGGCAGACTCTGCCTCTTCGAGTATTCTGGCCTTTGCCTCGTTGCCTTGCCGGATGTACTCTTCGATGATTTTCTCCGCCTCCTGGTCCAATAGAGCAAGTCTTTCATTGAATTCAGCCAGTTCCTTCTCTGCAGCTTTTTTCTTTTCTTCCAGATCACTGAGCTGTCTTTTTATCCCTTCGATACGTCCGGACAGCGCCTGGGCCAGCGGTTTGCGTAACAGGATAAAGAGCCCAATTGCCAAAACAGCAAAATTCATGACTCGATAGGTATCCGTGGCCACCCATCCCTTGGCCTTTCCTTGTCCCCCTTCAGAGGAGCCCAAAGCTGTTCCGGCATAAAAAAAGAAAAGAACCGCCAATAAGCATATCATGGCAGTCCTTATATTAGTAAAATGGCGTTTTCGGCGAATACCAGCACTTTTCATTAAATAGCCCTCCCCAGAATTTTTTCACCGATGGCATTTGCAAACGCATCAACATCTTTTTGCAGAGAGACCCGAACCGTCTCTGCATCCTTTTTAATTTTTTCGCGCACCTCTGTAAGGTCCGCCATGGCTTTTTTATTGATTTTTTCGATGACCTCTTTTTCTTTGTCAGCGGCTGTCTGTAACAGAGCGTTCTTTTCCGTTAATCCTTTTGATCTGGCCTCTTTGACGCCGGTATTATACGCCTCGTCTTTCTCCTTGGCATCCATATCGGCAGTCTCGATGCTCCGTTCAAATTCCGTCACTTTTTCTTTTCTCTGATTTAGAATATTCCGGATTGGCTTGTATAGAAGCATATTTAGAATAAATATCAAAAAAACGAAGTTACCGATTTGAATCAGGAGCGAAATATTAATGTTTATCATTGACGTTCCTCCATCGGAAAGGTCTGATCTTTCTTGCTCAAGCTTAAATGTTTTTTAAAATTGACAATTTAACATCGATTAAACCAAGGGCGCTCTATAACATCCGCCACGATAAATTGTCAAAGGTTTTTTGAAAATTTTTATTAACTTTTGGATGTCTCAATAAGGGGGCTTTTTTCCAGCAAATCTATTGTCTTTTTCGATGAAGATGAAATTTGTTGGGTTTTCATCACACAATTTCCGTTGAATACGACCTTTTCCTCAATGGAAATTTCAGGTGCCTGAATATCACCAATGACCCGGGCTGGAGATTTAAGCTCAATTCTGTCACTTGCGGTGATGGTGCCGTTTACCTCGCCCATGATCCTGGCAATCCCAACAATTATCTCAGCGTTGACAACAGCATCTTGTCCGATGATAACCGTCCCGCCGTTACTGGATATTTTCCCGGTTACATTTCCATCCAGCCATATCGTATCCTGGAACTCAATCGTACCTTCGATACTGGAATCAGGTCCCAGATAAGTACCTTTCGCACTCGTTTTCATTCCTTTTTTCACATTGCCTCCTATAGCGTACTGCAAATGTACGTGCTGCAAAGCATCAAAGCGCGAGACCTTTGCAAAACGTCCCCTTTTGCCCGATCCTTGTGCCTGCCCTGTGGAATGTGGAGCCTATTCCTCTGGGGTCAGGCTCAAATTTTAACCCGCCACCAAACTTTGGCTGGTTAATCCTCGAAATACTCAGTGTATTCCTGCTTGCCTGTGAAATGCGAAGCCCATTTCTCTGGGGTGGTTAAGATTTTCGCCTTCCGTGGCCTTGAACCCCGGTTAAATGTTAAATACGGATTTAACTGGGCAGGCAAAATTGAACATTTTGCAAAAGTCTCAACGCTTTGTGCCACTGCCCCATCCGCCAAACTGACGCGTTATTCAATCATGAATCGACGCATACTGACATTCATCAAAATGCCGACACAAATCATTGTTGTAATTGTTGACGAGCCGCCGTAGCTGATAAATGGCAATGGTACACCAACAACCGGCATTAACCCCATCACCATCCCGATATTGATACAAACCTGCCAGAATATCATCGCTGTGAGACCGACAGAAAGAATCGTGCCGAATGGATCTCTGCATCCATTTGCGACATTCAAACCCCATATAATGAGCATTAGAAAAAGAAAAAGGAGAACCATGGAACCCAATAATCCCCACTCCTCAGCCAGAACCGAGAAAATGAAATCCGTGTGTTGTTCGGGCAGGAAAGAGAGTGCATTTTGGGTTCCCTTCAAAAACCCCTTTCCGAAAATCATACCGGAACCTATGGCAATCTTGGACTGTATAATATGGTAACCCGCACCGAGCGGATCGCGATCCGGATTTAAAAATGTGAGTATTCGCTTCTTCTGATATCCTTTTAATAAAAACCACACAAGGGGGATGGTTATTGTACCAAAACCGATGATGCATAAAAGCGAGCGCCTTTCGATTTTCACGAAAAGCGTCATTGAAGCAGCGATCAACACAATGAGTATTGCTGTCCCTAAATCGGGTTGCTTTACAATTAAAAGAAAAGGGATTGTTGTAAATATAAAGGGTTTTACAAGCTCCCGCAAGGTAAAACCTCCCGTATTTACATGTTTTGAATAATATCGCGCCAGTATAATGATCACCGCAACCTTAACCAGTTCGGATGGCTGGATTGAGATAGGACCCATTTCCAGCCAGCGCCTTGCCCCGCCAACATATTTCCCGAACAGTAAAACAGAAACTAACAAAGACATGCATATCAAATAAATTACAAGCGCCCACCGGTCCAATATTTTATAATTGATCAGAAATGAAATAACCATTGCGCACAACCCGAAACCATACCAGATCAACTGCTTCATATACATCAATTTGTGCGGCGAGGGTGAACCGGAAGCCACAGCACTATAAAGCGTCATGAGGCCCATGAGTCCCAGGGCAAAGGATAGACCCAACAAACTCCAATCAAAGTATTGAGCAAGCCGACGATCGAACATTCTCGTAATGTTCCCGCTTTTGAATTGAAAATTGTGTATTGAAGATTAAAATTGACGGTTTCGCAAAAAGTCTGTTTTGCTCTCTCCGTGAGTAATTTTGGGATTCATCAATTAATCCGGGCAACTGGTCACTCGCTGTCTTCCAAGATTTGAGGCGAAACAGCAAGCGCATTCCCCGTCCCGACTTGTCGGGACTGCAGGGCACGCTTCAATTTTCTGCCATCATCTTCCTGCCGGGCTCATCTGTTGATAGATAAGTCTTTATCAACTCTCTTGCAATTGGAGCAGCTGTGCTTGAACCATGCTCTCCATGTTCCACAATAACTGCAACAGCTATTTTGGGGTCGGCAGAAGGGGCATAGGAAATGAACCAGGCGTGTGATTTTAGTTGATCTGGCAGATCTGCGTCCTCGTCACGCGTGGCATCATTTGATTTACGTCTTACGACCTGCGCTGTCCCCGTCTTACCACTGATATCTATACCCTCAACACGAGAAGACCATGCGGTTCCCCTCCTGTCGTTTACCGCCTGCCAGAGTCCCTTGGCTATAATCCCCAAAGTCCTTTTGCTTGCAGGCAGTCTACCGATGAGCTGGGGTTCGCTTCTATTTACAATCTCACCTTCTGCCGTTTCGATTTTCTTTACTATCAAAGGTTTGTATCTTAATCCTTCTTTTGCCAATGCCGATGTAAAAACAAGCATCTGCAACGGCGTTACAAGATTATACCCCTGTCCAATAGCCACGGAAAGGGTCTCTCCTCCCTGCCATGGGATTCCTGTACGGTGCTTTTTCCACTTCGCTGTGGGAATTAATCCCTCTGCTTCATGATCAAGGTTGATCCCCGTTGGTGATCCAAAACCGAAAGCTTTAGCATACCGTGCGAGACGGTCTACCCCCAACTTCTGGCCCACCTGATAAAAAAACACATCACATGATTCACCCAACGCTTTGATAACATCGACATTGCCGTGCCCGCCTTTTTTCCAGCACAAATAAACGCGATTGCCAAATTTATAATGACCCGGGCAGAAAAATTTCGTATTTTCATCTATTACCTTTTCCTCGAGCCCGGCTATGGCTGTTACAGTTTTATAGGTCGACGCCGGCGGATATTTACCCTGAATAACCTTATTTCTCATGGGTCTGAACGGGTTGGACTTAAGAGAATTCCATTTTTCAGAAGACATGCCACTGACAAAGGTGTTCTGGTCAAATGAAGGACTGCTCACCAGAGCGAGGATGTGTCCCGAGCCAGGATCCATGGCGACCACAGCCCCTGTTTTTGTCTCCAAAAGCGATTCAGCCTTTTCCTGAAGCACCTGGTCTATGGTGAGATAAATATTATGCCCCGGGCGCGCTCTAACTGTTTCCAAAACCCTGACCACCTGCCCGACTGCATTCACTTCAACCTGCCGCCCGCCGCGTTGCCCTCTCAAGAACTCCTCATACGTTTTTTCCACACCAAATTTGCCGATGAAATCGCCACCTTTGCACCCCGGAAATTTTCCACATTTAAGCTCATCTGAATTTATTTCGCTAAGATACCCTATAAGATGTGAAGCGCTTAGTTTGTTGATATAGTGCCTCACCGGCCTGATGTTCACTATTACACCCGGAAGATCGAATCTATGGACCTCAATGGCCGCCAAAGCATCTCGACCAATGTCCTTTTTTAAAAGGACCGGTTTATGGGATGAAGTCCTTTTACTTCGTGCGATTTTTGCCATGAGTTCTTTCTTCGGAATGTTGATATACTGAGAAACTTTCTCAAGTGTAGGATCAATCGGTTTGTCGCCATTTAAATTCATGCTTAAATCGAAAGAAGGTCGGTTATCCACCAACATTCTTCCCGTGTGATCAAAAATAAGCCCCCTTGGCGCATCTATGCTCTGTAGCCGTATGCAATTATTTTCAGATAATCGCCTTAACTCTTCTCCTTCAATTATCTGGAGGTAAAATAAACGAACAATGAGCAGGGCAAAGGCAGCAATGACGAAAAACATCATCCCGGTTAACCGTTGTTTGTACCATTCACTGTCAACTGTCTTTAGGTATTTTCCCAACGCTGACCTCAGCGGGCGCCTTGCGGGATTTTCGTTTTGAGACCTTCGAAAAACGCCTCCTTTTGCCCAATCCCGGTGGTTTTTATGAATATCATAAATCGACTGCTATTCAAATCAATTTAAACAACTTCACGCTCTTTGGGCAAATCGCCCTGCAACCCATCTATTCCATCTTTTTTGCGTATAATCAAAGCCCATGAGGACAAGGGGGCCGGTGAATATCGCCCATAGAACTTGCCCTCCTACAATACTTGTGGCGTTTGCAGGAAACCGCGCTTCCGGCGCAATTACGACCATCGTTCCGATAAAGATGAAATTCTCCAGCAAAACGCCGGAGGCGACAACCAATGACAAAAGAACACTATTACCGAGATGTAAATATGATATCATCCATTTTACACCGATAAACAACCAGACATAGGTGGTTACATACAAACCAAACGGGCCCCCCAAAATGCTGTCCATGATCATACCGATGATGAGGATTACCGGGATGCTCTCCCGCGCGGGACGATAAAGGCCGAGGTAAATGACAAACGGGCACAGCAGATCATAAAACCTATCGAACAACGGGAGGGAGGGCATAATAGCTGTCTGGAAAATGATCAGACACAGACAGACGCAGATATAAAAAAAATACGTCATTCTTTGCTCACAGAATCTTTTTTCGGGGACGTCAATACAACCAAAACCTCTTCAAGTTTTTCGAAGTCCACATAGGGTGAGACGGTAACTTCCTGAAAGATACCCGAGCTGCGCCGGATAACGCCCGAAACATGCCCGATGAGCAGCCCCTTTGGAAAAACACCGTCCAACCCGGACGAAACAACCGTATCACCGACTTTAATATCATGCTTGCGTAATACATATTGAAAAAGGCATTGCCCCGCTGATTCGCCTTTAATAATCCCGCGGGCCCTCGTCCTTTGCACCAATGCATCGACCGCGCTGTTCTGATCGATAATCAACAGGACTTTGGAATGCTGGTAAGAAACATCCATTACCTGTCCTGTAATACCATCCGGAACGACGACAGGTAACCCTTTTACCAATCCATCCGCTTTACCTTTATTTATGATGATGGTTTTGTACCACTGAGAGGGGTCCTTGCCGACGACTTCTGCAGCAACGACACTATGGGGCATGGTTTTCTGAAAGTTTAGTAATTTGCGGAGTCGATAATTCGAAAGAATCAGTTCTTTATACCGGTTATTTTCTTCCCGGGCAAGGCTGAGGGATTTCTTGATATCATCATTCTCTTTTGCCGTTGAGACAAGAAAGAAATAGTAACGCCATATATTTTTGACGAAACGAATCGAATCGGTAACAGCCTCCTGGAAAGGAGCGGTAAAAGAAATAGCGATTCGCCCAATGCCGTAAGATGAATAGCGGCGGCTGGCTACGGAAAGGAATATGATGTTGACGGCGAGCAGAACAACTACGCCAACAATCATCAACATCTTTTTCGAAAACATAAAACTATTTTATTTCAACCTGTTTGAGGATCTCCATGCTCTCAAGAGCATCACCGCAGCCAAGGGCCACTGTCAACAAAGGATCCTCGGTAATCGTTATCGGTAGGTTGGTCTCCTCTCTGAGAAGCTTATCCATATTTTTTAAAAGAGCGCCACCTCCTGTTAATACAATTCCCCTGTCGACAATATCAGCAGCCAGTTCCGGGGGGGTCTGTTCCAGGGCTATTTTCACCAACTCCACAATGGCATCAATCTGCTCGGAAATAGCCACCCGTATCTCTTCTGAATCAATGGTTAGAATCTTGGGAATCCCGGATGCAAGGTCTCTGCCTTTAACTTCTATGGTTTCCAAGTCTTTAGGATCAGGGTAGGCATTTCCGATGGTTGTTTTAATAATTTCAGCCGTCCGTTCACCGATCAACAGATTATATTTTCGTTTGATGTATTGTATGATTGAGGCATCCATCTTGTCTCCGGCCACCCTGATGGATCTGCTGTAAACAATGCCGGCCAAAGCAATCACGGCAACTTCTGTCGTACCCCCGCCGATATCCACCACCATATTGCAAACAGGTTCTGTTATCGGCAGGCCCGCCCCGATTGCAGCAGCCATAGGCTCTTCAATCAGATAAACTTCGCGGGCTCCGGCAGACTCCGCCGATTCCCTGACCGCACGCTTTTCAACCTGGGTGATGCCGGAAGGAACGGCAATGATAATCCTGGGCCTGACCCACTTTCTCCTGTTGTGAACCTTGCGAATAAAATACCAGAGCATCCGTTCAGTAACGTCAAAATCAGCAATAACACCGTCACGCATGGGGCGAATCGCCACGATATGGCCCGGTGTCCTTCCCAACATATTCTTCGCCTCAGCGCCAACGGCAAGAACGCGGTCTTTCATCCGATTGTCCGTGCGTACCGCAACAACTGAGGGCTCGTTTAATGCAATACCCTTTCCTTTAACATACACGAGTGTGTTGGCAGTGCCCAGATCGATGGCAAGGTCATTGGAAAATGCACCTAAAATTTTGTCAATTATCATGACACCTCATTTTTCCACACAATTAAGTGTGCGCATCGTTTTTAATATACATGCTTCACAAAATGAAAATTGCTACCAGAATTATTCTGAAATTACAAGGAAAATGTGAATTGCGGAACGCGCCTTTCCAGGCAAATCACCCGATTTAAAATAGGATTATCTAGTGCCCATCCAGAAATGAGAATTTTTGTTCTATATCAAGACATGCGTAAAAAATAACCGCAGGTGCCCCGCAGGAAATGCCCTTGGGGGGCATATGGGCAATATTCCGAGGATTATTTTTTGAGCGTAACGCAGAGATTGGGCAAGAAGACTATTTATGGATGGGCACTATCTAGGATTGAAGCGTCTTCATAATTGTATCATGAAGTATGGGGCGAAAAGCTTGTATCTTATTATTTTCACGTGAGGGATGTACGCGATTGGTTAAAAGGATCACCATCGCTGATCGCTCAAGGTCCATCCAAAACGATGTTCCTGTAAAACCAAGGTGGCCCACACTCTGCTTTGAAAAATATTGTCCGCAACTGGGCTCTGTCAAAGACGGGGTATCGAACCCGAGCGCCCTGCTCCTGACATTCTGCCGCTTAAAAAACGTTTTCATTAAATCCTTTTCAAACAAACGGGTATCGGACCGCCCGTAAAAATCAGACAACAACACCGATAGAAGGCGATATACATCCATGGCTGTCCCGAAAAGGCCGGCATGCCCCTCAATTCCACCCATTGCATAGGCGTTATCATCGTGGACGGTCCCGTTCAACAGGATGTTCCGCCACGGGCAAACTTCTGTTGCGGCAAATTGCGCCTTTCGGGGTTTAGAATGAAGATCCATAAAAAACAGATTCTCAAGGTCCAGGGGGTTGTATATCTCCTCTGCCACAAATCGGTCCAGACGCCTTCCGCTCAGATGTTCGACCATCCACCCGAGAATCATAAACCCCAGGTCACTGTAAACCGTCTGACGACCCACCGGATGTATGAGCGGTTCTTTCACCAGGAGATCTTTCAAAGCAGATTCTCTGCGCTTTGGCGAAATTTTCATTAAGGTCTCGTAATAGGGACGATAATCCGGAAGTCCCGAATTATGACAGAGCAGATGCTTTACGGTTATACCGGACTTTTCCGTGCTTTTAAATGCCGGAAGAATGGATTCGAGATGATGTTCAAGTTCCAGTTTGCCCTGCATAACCAGATTCATCACCGAAAGTGTGGTCGCAAGCGGCTTGGTCAAAGAGGCAAGATCGAAAACCGTGCCCCGAGCCATTGTGCGCCCGGAGAAGGTATCTGCAACCCCGTAAGCTTCAAAAAAAACAATGGAATCCGCTATTGAAGCCAAAAGCACTCCGCCCGGAAAAACATTTTCCTTTACCGCCTGGTGCATAAGGGCGTCGATTTTTTCCATGTCACAACCTTTCCTCTGCTGACTTTCCTCTATTTTTCGCTTGACACATAAAGTACGGAGTAAAAAGTGAAAGGTGAAAGGTAAAAAGCAAGGAGCTGTGAGCATGGAGCATGGTGCCCATGAGCATGAAACAGTACCGGCACGTCCTGACCGCTCTGCCTTCTGCCTTTTCTGATCTTCTCAACTTCTCAACTTCTTATCTTCTGTCCTCCGTTCTCTGTCATCTGATTTCCATACTTCCTGCTCCTTGCTCCAAGCTCCGTGCTCCCTGCTTTGTTCGCCTATACCGTCGCCGGTGCATTAAACCTCAAGCGCTGCCGGTCAGCATCAAGGGTTGCCTTGAGTCCAATTGGAAT
>JBHPCZ010000159.1:0-6665 GCA_042573625.1 Thermodesulfobacteriota bacterium | reverse complement strand
CTCAGCTGGGAGAGCGCATGACTGGCAGTCATGAGGTCAGGGGTTCGACCCCCCTCAGCTCCACCAATAATTTCAAAAGGTTAGCCGTTTTAGGTTAGCCTTTTTTATTGGCAGAAACATGACTGGGTGCAGATAGGGTGCATTTGACCCGAACGATTCATTATAATTTATTACGATTTAATAAGCCAGACCCTTTGAATATGGCATAACCATATGAAATCAAGCGATAAAAAATTAATGGGCCGGATCGATGTTCCAACTGCTGAACCGGTTTCAAACTGCGAGATACGGGATTATGATCTCTTTAACGATTTTTGCATCACCTGTGCACCGGTTAGCCTGCCGCTGTTAAGAATTTTTCCCTTCCATCCCAAATGTGCTGATACCTGTTATCTTTGAAAGCATAATGACAGTTCTCAATCTCGGGATTCAGCAGGAAATTATAGATTCGAGCAACCAAGATTCGAAATATAACATTCTCGTGCCACAAATACATTCTCTGTGGCAGCACGGAAAAACCAACGGTAGACTTTACTCCATAGGTGGTTTGGCCCGCGTCGATCGATTTTAAATTATGGGATATGGCAAACTCAATGATGTCGTAATAAGAATTAAAATAGAGCCCCGCTTTATTTGAAACATCGTAGTCTAAACCGATATACCTGTCATACACGTGCCCCTGATAGGCGATCAAATGAGAAAAGGCAACCAACTCGCCTTCTTTGAAATACTGCAACCAATAGCTGTAATCGCTTAGGTTTTCGACCATCGAAATATGGTATTTCTCGCCTATAAAGACGCGGCCGGCCTTCGATTTTTCCCTTACGTTTTGGTAAAGCTTTACATAACTTTTAAGATGTTCCAAACTGTCTCGCCCTTTCACAATTGCAGTCTGAATGCCGTACTCTGCCTTCTTTCTCATGTTTTTCCTGATATTTCTGCGATATTTTATTTTAAGTCTGGACAGATATTCATCAAATGACTTCCATTCGATATTCATTTTAGTAATCGGCAAGTTGAGCATCATTTTAAAACCGGTTTGCAACACAACTTTTTCCATGGAACTGTTTTTGTCGTTAAAATCTCTCAGCACAATCAGCTTTATGCCATTCACTGCACAGTAACTTCGCAAAAGCTTGACAACTCCCGTCAGCTGTCGTTCTGTTACATCAGATCGGATTGAAATCGGCAACCCCGAACTTATCGGTGAAGCGATTTCTACTGTTTTGTAATACAGTAAATTGGAAACAATTCTCCGAAACGCAGATAAAATTTTCCTGGATGTTTTGTCCAAAAACAGGCCGAGATCCCTTGTAAAAGTGTACCCCGACATGGTACAAATCAGATCGTCCTTGTCATAAAATTCCAAGTATAGGTAATCACATGCAAATACATTTGCCGCTTCAATAGTCTTGAGGAAGTTATAATCTGTCAACAGATTATCTTTGTCTCGGATGCTATCCCACAACATTCGATCTATCTGGTCTACCTGGTTGTAAACTTTCAATTCACGGTTGCCGATTTTATACATCAAAATATTACTCGATTGAATTTGTTAATTATTCAAGGCGACGTTAATAAAGCCGAAATCTTTTATTGTTTAGGCGCGACTTCAACCCGACCCTTTTTCGGGATCAATCTGCGTAACGTCCAGAGCAAGAGAAGAAATGGCTCTGCGATGAACAGTAGCGGGTCCGCAAAAGAATAAACTGCAAATGCGAGATTCCCGCGAAGTGACCCAAGGTACTGCCGAACGGTGAGTTTCCCCGAATATATTTCGCTGGACGCCGCAAGTAGATCGGCCGGAAGGTACACCCATTTAGCGGTATCGCGCGTGGAACCAATGGGCACTTTGTACCCGAGGGCGTCGGCAAATGCAAGGTAGGGCAGATCGAGACCCGCGGCGATTGCGAGCCCATCCCATGCCCATGGCCTGGCGTTGACTTCCAGAAGCTCGAAGCGGGCGTGTTTCTCATGCCACATGAACTCAACTTCAGCAAGACCTGTGTAGCCGATGGATCGAAGCAATCGCGTCGCATGCGCCTTAAGTTCCGGAATATTGACAGCCTCCACGAACGTACTGAACTCGCCAAATTCAACCGGAAATTGCCGCGACCGCTTGGCTGACAGGCCGGCCAGCGGTTTGCCGCCCTTAAAATATCCGGCGAAAGAGAACAGGTTCGCCGTCCCTCCCGGGATGAAATCTTGCACAAGAATCTCCGACGGGTCAATGATCTGACACATTCGCTCATATATAGTCCGCAACCCTTTCCTGTGGTCGACACGGTATGCCTTCCTTTTGGTAATGGGCCACAAGCGGTGGCTGATGGCCGGCTTGAGCACGACGGGAAAGTCTATGTCCAGTGATAGGAGTTCGTCCAGACTTTTGGGTCTGTAAGTATCAGGAATGGAGATGCCAAGCCTCCTGGCAAGAGAGTAGGTTCTCCGTTTATCATACAGGGGTTTGACAGTGTCCCATCGATGGACAGCTACAACGTAATGACCAGCCAGCACCGATCGGTGGCGAGAGAGTATTCGCAGATATGGGTCGCTTGTGGCAAAGAGCACCCAGCCACGCAAACACCTTTGTTCAGCGACCTTCAGAAGGTATTCAACCAGTGCTTCTTCATTCTCCCACGGCGGGCATTTCAGGAAAAGGCTTACATCCCGAGAGAACCGAGCTTCACAGATCCCGGGATTCAGAACGCATACTCGGACGCCGTGCTTGGCGAGATTGCGGGCCATTGTGAGAACAATAAAGCTGCCGCCCAGAATTACGGCTCCCCTTCTATTCGGGGCGTCCTTCGGATGGGGCACTTCTGTGCGAAAACTGACGCCGGGCTCACGTCGATCATGTATATCATCAGAACCGTATTGGTGATTCAATGGCATCATCTAAAATAGATTTTGAATCGTTATCTTTTTTGTCTCCAATATCAACCCCACTTTCAAGAGCATTTCTTAGATACTCGGAAAGTTTCTTTTTGTATTTCCTTGCATTTTTTACTGGTACGTAGAGAGTCAAAAGAATATCTGTTTCTGAAGGAACACTGGCTTTCAATTTAGAATCAAGATCATCACATAGATTGATACCGAAATAATCTTGAGTTTTCCTATTTCATAATTCTATCGTGGTATTTTCTATGAGCCTTTGCATCATCAGGAAAATCTGGGTCATACCCCATTCCATATTCGGGGCATATCATACCACGCCTCTTTAATAGTCAATTTTACTAAAGCCCTAACGCCGAACTATAATATATATCCCAAAATCCTCGAAAAATCAAAAGAAAGAACCTGAGCGGCTTGCCCTTTCTTTGGGTGCGCGAAGGGTGCATTTGACCCGAACGATTCATTATAATTCATTATGATTTGTTAAACGTAACTGGTGGGCTACACGCCTGAAGAAATGGGAGATGTTAATTTCTTAAATTATGTCGAACCCGGTTATCGAGATCTATGTATAAAAAGATATACCGATCGTATGGAAGGTAAAGATGTGCCGTCTATTTATGAAATTGAACTTCTAAAAAAAGATGGCAAAACAATAAGGGTAGAATTGAACGCCATACGCATTGATTACAAAGGTGAACCTGCTGACCTGATTTTTCTCAGAGATACCACCGACCGGAAGAAAGTGGAGCAGGAATTGATGAGCAAGTCTGCTAACCTTGAGGAGGTGAATACAGCCTTAGAAGTCTTATTGGACAAAAGGGGGGAGGACAAATTAGAGCTCGAAAATAATGTGTTGACCAACGTAAATGAGCTGATTTTGCCATATATAGAGAAGATAAAGGGAACCGATTTGGATGAACGACAAGAAGCTTTGTTCAGCATCATAGAGGCAAATCTAAACGAGATTATCTCCCCTTTTTTACGCGGGTTGTCATTGAAGTATTTAGACTTGACACCCAAACAAATCCAGATTGCAAATCTAATAAAAATAGGCAAAAGCACCAAGCAAATAGCAGAACTTATGATCATATCCCCAAGGACAGTGGACACTCACCGGAAAAACATTCGCAGCAAGATTGGCCTTGAGGAAAGAAGAGCAAGCCTCAGATCCCGCCTTATATCCTACCAGTAATAGGTGTTTTGAACCGAAACAACGAGCGCCCCCATCCCGAGAAAGTCGGGACTGCAGGGTACGCTTCAATCCGAAATTCGGGTGATAAAAATAGGTGATGTTAAGTTTGACAAAGTGTCATGGTTTTGACACGTGTTTCTCAACATATGCTGGGCATAGAAATGATTGGGGAGGGTAACTATTTAGAATGTTTTCAGATACATTTTCTGTAAAATTATGATATGTTTTCTGCATTTGTAAATACCAACACTATATTTTCCCAAGGGCTAACATGTCAGGTAAAAATAAAACGAGCCGGGCAAATATTTATGATTCAGATCATTGACCTTTCATTAAAATTGCATTAAGAATAAAGTTTCGTTCAATCTATAACTCACAACTTGTGTATTCGTCCGGAAATTATTTTGGAATCTGTCTATAAAATCAACTACTTGCAGACCTTCTTTCAAGGTGACCTCCTGGGTCGTATCGCAAGATAAAAAGAAAGGAGAAACTTTTTATGGAGGGGCATGTCAAATGGTACAGCGAAAAAAAGGGGTACGGCTTCATAGCCACTGAAGAATACGGGGATGTTTTTGTTCATAAATCGGGAGTCAAGGAATTCGGGCATTTCGGCCTGCAAAAGGACGACCCTGTAACCTTCGAATTGAAAGAATCCTCTCAAGGCAAACAAGCCTTTAACCTGAGACCCCTCAAAACCTATTAATGGTCGACACAATGCAAGATTTGTTCGTTCCTATGTGAATACGACCCGCAGCAGTGGAGAATATACCGTCTTGCAAAGAAAATTTAAAAATATTCTCACAACAGAAGCATTTGTATTTTTTTTATCACTTTATTTAGTCCTGAAAAATCTGGTCCTCTGGGCCAGGTCGCCGACTTCGCCAGCCTACTCCGCCGTAGTAGCGAAGGCTACGACGGCTGAAAGCGACTCCATAACCATGGCCCAGAACTGGCTCCGCACTTTTTAGCTTATATACAATCCGCAACAACTTCAAAAGGTATACTTTTGAATGAAGGGTCTCGCGCCAGGGCAGGCTTTAGGCACTTTAGGTCACTTTTAACTTGTACGGCTTTAAGCAAAACAGCCCCTTCCAGGGGATATATCAAAGCCGGGGCCTCTGGGTCCGGATTCTTTACTTTGATACAATGCCTGGAATAGAATTTATCTGAAATAAAAACCCGGTAACCCGGGAGAAGACGCTGACAATGACAAAAGAACAGATGGTCATGTACCTGGCAAATGTTGCGATGGTTGCTGCGGTTGACGGTGAGCTTAACCCTTCCGAAGCAAAGGCAATCGAAAGTATACGTCAGGAAATCGGGGCAACGAAAGCCGAGTTACAGAAGGCTTTAACGGCTGTTTCTCAAGGCAATTACAAAATTTTTTCGGTTGGACGATTTTCAGATCAAGTGCGGAATCTTGAAGATATGATTGTCGTGTCGTTAAAGGATGGTGTGCTCGATGAGTCAGAAAAATCTGAAGTATTATCTTTCGCAAAATCAATAAAGATTACCCAGGATCAGATCACTGAAATATTCTCTGAGTCAAAAGCTCGTATTTTGCTGCAAAAGGATTCATTGGAATGCGTTCCATGCGGCAAAAAAATCCCCTCTAATTCAAAATTCTGCCCGCATTGTGGTGTTAAAGTACAACGCTGACCCGAACATTTCACGAGTTTGAAGCGCGATCACTGCAAGGCTTTGACTCGGAATCAGTTTGTTCCGCTAATGTAACCCGATGATATCACT
Organism: Thermodesulfobacteriota bacterium; assembly: GCA_042573625.1. Classification (GTDB taxonomy): domain Bacteria; phylum Desulfobacterota; class Desulfobacteria; order Desulfobacterales; family UBA11574; genus JBHPCZ01. Next base: position 826 of record JBHPCZ010000159.1, on the reverse strand, counting down.
ATCCATCCTTCCGTTACCGGCATTTTGGATCCGTATTTTGCATTATAAAAACCAGTCTTGACACAATGGTGAATTTAGATATTCTGCCCTCATCGGTGTTTATACGGAGGACAAATGAAAAAAGTAGATAATGGAGGGAGGCGTTTAGCAACTGAGCGGCGCCAATTACCCGTTCAAGTTAACTTTCCTGATCAAAGATCCGGCAAGGAGCGCCGAGGCGGAGTTGATCGGAGGATCGTTTTAGATCGAAGAAGTAAAAAAGGGTTTAGGGCCATCGTGGGAAGTGATCGCAGAAGAATGCTTAATATAAGCCACGAGAATACCTTTTAATGGAGGACCGCCGGTTATGAGATTTAAAAAAGCTGACATCATCGAAGAAATTAGAAAAAGAAACGGATTCACCCTAAAAAAATCCGCTGAAACAGTAGAAACCCTCCTTGAAATTGTCAAAAGTACACTGGCATCCGGCGAAGATGTGCTGATCACCGGGTTCGGCAAATTCTGTGTGAAAAAGAAAAAGGAGCGGAAAGGCCGGAACCCTGAAACCGGCGAGCCGATGATGCTCAGGCCAAGGAAAGTCGTCACCTTCAGGTGTTCAGGGAAGTTAAGGCATCTGATTAACAACGGCTAAAAAAGATCGCCAGGACCAATCACTGATCAAGGGTTTAGCCCTGTTCTCACATCACGCGCCGGTTCAACTTGTCATTTCAGGACACCTTTCCGGTCCTTTAAATTTGCAAGGAAGTGTTAAATATCCTTGGGCGTGCGGTGACGCAATGATCGCACTTTAATCGATACGGGAAATTGTACCATTCATTTTACATAC
>JBHPCZ010000158.1:0-6725 GCA_042573625.1 Thermodesulfobacteriota bacterium | reverse complement strand
AGCCTACCAGCAATTCAGGCTCTTCTTTAGTGCTTATTAACACGGTTCCTTTTCCTGACTGCACCGTTTTGTAAAGCCATGGTTCCCAGGTGACTGCTGCTTTGATGCCACCGCTAGAAAACAGAAACCCGGCCTGTCCGGCGTCTCCAGTTGGAATAATCGTGAAGTCATCCGGCCCTAACCCTATCCGGTCTAATAGATACAACAGAAAAAAGTGACTGGTTTGACCTTCAGGCAGCGCAATCTTTTTATCTTTTAAATCTTCAAGTTTTTTTATATCACTCTTAACCAGGATCCCATCTGCGCCTGTTGAAAAATCTGTTATGCCGATTATTGTTTCGTCAACACCTTTGCCGTTGTCAATAATGGCCATGTCCAGGGTGACCGCAACTATGTCTATTTTATCAGAGAGCAAGGCGGAACGTCTGACATCGACATTTTCAATCATCGATATTTCGACATCTATACCCTGTTCTTGATAAAATCCCTTTTCCTTGGCTATGAAAAACGGTCCGACACCAGGCCATACGAGAAGCCCCAGTTTAATTACTGGAAGCTTTTGATGTGTGCCTTTTGCTTGGGCAACAGATTCCACGGATGTAACAAGTTTTCCAGGTGAAAAAACAAAAGCCATTAAAAAAATGGATATGAAAACAACAACAATTATGCAAACACTTTGCTTTTTCATTAAAATCTCCAATAATAAATAGTTTTAAATATATTGAATTAAGTATGATTTAAATATAGCAGCTTATATATGCAAAAATAATGCCAATTTGGAACTGTCAGTTATATAATTTATATCTGATTGAATTTATTTTGTTTTATGCAACAAGAGACGGCCAAAAAATAATTGTCTGAACAAAAAATAACGCCGGTGTCATACATATGCGGCATATTTGTCTGTTTGATGTAAAATGGGAGGGAAATAGTGGGTGATAATAAATATATTGTGGGGCTTGGAGTCTGTTGAAAAACGACTCCAAGCCCCTTTGTTAAATGTCTCATTTTTTTCACATTCCTGGCGGTTTGAACGGTCCAAAAGGACTCAAAGGATTAAGCGGATTCATAATGTCCAGTTTGGACAAGGGATTGGCAACAATATCAGGTGTGATATTTGTTGGCATCTTGTTGATCGGATCCCATTTGGGTATGTCCGGTGCCGAGCCTATTGTGAAGTTATTGGTTTTTACACAGTTACAAAAATACGAAGAATTACATTTGCTACAATACATTTTTTACCCCCTTTCTTTTCTTAACTGTAAATTGTTTTTCTTATAGTCGAGCAGACTGATTTATGCTCATATCACCTCCTTTCATAATAATTCTTTATAGAAGTCATTAAGCAATAAAGATGCCAATTTTCTTATGCCAGATTTGAATGTCGACATATGTCTAATATTACACAAATATTTTGGGTTTATTTTTAACTGGATATCTTTTACGAGCAGGGGAAACAACGCGGGCGTCTGACATAAATACTGTCTATTTAAGGCGGGCGTGCATAATTGCCTTACGATTTTCTAAAGAAATTTCTGGCATTTCTTCAGTATTACCCTGTGAGAAGAAGATTCTATCTGCTGTTTGGTCATAAAGTAAATGTCAACTCAAATAACGCAATTCAGATTAAACCTATAAGGAGAAGTTTCAAAGGCAGGGGGGGCTGTTGCAAAATGTCGTAGGTAGTTATGAAAACGTTTTAAGAAGTTTTCGTGAACTGTTGAATTGAAATGTAAATACTATGTATCATTTCAACTTTTGCCTTTATGGTATTCTGCGTTCGAACATGGACATCTATAATAATGCAGGTGCCTTATGATTGAAACAGCTTCATGATCGCTCGGCCGGTAAACCTTACTTTCCGATCTGTATAATGCGGATAGTTACTATCGGTATAATAGAAGCAAATAACTTTTGTGTATAGGTTTAAAATAGCCCGAGACCGTTCAATCATTCTCGCGATATGGGCATGGTCATACAGCGAGGCCCACCTCGCCCTTTGACAAGCTCATAACCTTCAACGGTGATCACCTCAATACCCGCTTTGCTTAAGGCCTCATTCGTCTTTTTGTTTCCTTTATAACTTACTACCTTTCCATCGCCGATTGCAAAACAATTGGTGGCATCTGTGAATTGCTCTACGACCGCTGAGCCTACATGCCCCCCCGCTGTTTGGATGATTCTCATTCCGCGTTTTTGTTCAAGGTATTTCAGGAAGGAATGCTCATTTGCCTTGATCTCAATGCCATCTTCAGATCCGGTTGGAGCACGGGTGATAGAGAAGAAGCCGACTTGTGCCTCAATTGCTTCCGGGTATACTAGAGCCGTTTGGCCCCCCACTAGTGAGAACACCGTATCCAGATGCATGAACGCTCTTCTTTCGGGGATCGGAATCGCAAAAACTTCTTCATAATCATGCTCTATAATAAGATCGGAAGCCAGAGCTTTAATAGTCGAAAGGCTGGTCCTTTCGCTCCAGCCGACTGCGAGTTGTTTCGGTCCTATAGCTATTACATCACCCCCCTCGATCCGATGAGATCCACCTCTCCGTGCAAAAGAGCTGAGCGTAGTACCCTTCAACCAGGGGTGATTTCGCAGAACCAGATCAAGTACACGAGCCTCTCTTTTTCTGATTTTTTTGGTCATATTAGATGTGACAAAAAGGCCGTCCAGGGTGAAACCCGGATCTCTTGTGAAGTATGCATTATTCATCTCTAAAAGGAATGCAACATGCTTGTTTTTAAACGCATTTTGATAGCGAGACCAGTTGGCAGAGTTCCATCCTTCATAGATAAACTGTACAACTTCCTTAGGTTCGAGGTGTTTGACGTCTTCAATGGCCTGGGTACACAGATGGGGATAATCCATGGAAACTTTCCGAAGCATTTGATAAAAGGAGAATTCATCATCATCGAACAGGATCTTGGCCAGCAGCAACTCTCGATCCTTCTCCTGATCATACATTTTGAAGACGTCCTCGAGAAGGTCTCGAATTTCCAATACAGTCGACTGGCTTGTTTTTCTGAGCGTGGCGATAAAATTTTTATGCTCCTCCGCAGCACGTTCTACATCCGGGCGTTCCTCCATAAGATAGTTGGAGTCTTCTACGTCTACGTATTGCAATTCGGTTCCCGGCGTATGTACCAAGACTGTTTTGAGATGCCCCCATTCTGTGGAAATATTAGGGCTGCACCGATCTTTCATGAACGAACTCCAATGATGGATGACGTCTTTGAAAGCCTCAGTTCTGTCCAGAAATGTTTCCTTATTGCTGTAAAAATCGCTAAACTGCGTGTCAGCTGCCGAGAATCCGTGGTGCTGAATCCCGCTGAATAGACCAATACACATGTTTGGGTTAAGATCTCGTATCTTCCTCAGGATTATGTCACCAGTAGGGCGATCAGCACCAAGATCAAAATCAATCAAAACAAGATCAATGTCGCAACTATCTTGAAGTATCTGCTGGAATGAACTTCCATCGCCATCAATCAGACATTGTGATAATTTGAACCATTCTTTGAAATCATTAATCCAGCCATGATCGTCCTCGATCAACAGCACTTTTTTGGGATGCAGTTTGTTCATAATGATCCTCCCAGGTTAAAATGGGCAGTCAGTTTAAATTAAACTCTGATTAGACCGGCTGATTCCTTGAGCTTTCTGCATTGTTCAAAACTCTGCTCCAGATCAATTATATCCTCGGGCATTTTATTTCCCCTCATATAGGCATCCTTGATTCGCTGCAGATTAAACAATGCATCCCTGCATCTTTCAGTCAACAGCAGATTGATGTGTTTTCGCACCTCCGGATACCCCCCCAGTTCGTCAATTAAGCTATTCCACTTGTCTTGATCACTGATGAGATCAATGAGTTCCTCAATCAGTTGCCATTCCTTTTCTTTTTGGTCAATAACTTTCCCGAAGTTGTTGCAAATGGGTTTCTGGTGCTGCCTTTTGTTTCTATTGCGAACGACAGAATAAAGGTCCTGAGCCAAATAGGGAAGGCCGTGCCAGTTGATGTCATTGAGTACGGCAAGCAACCGATGCAATGGATGGTGTTCACATGGTTTGCTTCCGGCTGATCGTAAAACTGAGCCCAGGGTGTCCGCCGGTTTCACAATTTCAATGTCATTCAGAATGGAGAAATGAAAGCCATTGCGAAAGACTTGCTTCCACAATACTACCAGGCAAAGCCGAGGCAGTTCAAGTCTACGACATTTGCCGAGCCAGAAATCAATATCCTCAATCTGATTCACAACAAGGAGGTAGGCCGAATCAGGGGGCCAGTACAGGTCGGGGTCTCGGGAGCGGACACCCAGCAGTGTCGTCACTTTCCGTACGGCGCGTGAAATTGGAGCTCGCCCGACTACGAAAACATTCATCATGGTTTTTGGTCTTCCTCTTTTTTCAATTTAAGTATTCGAAAATAGATTAAAGAACAGTAACTGTCAAGGCTTGCAGCAGTTAATATTTGTCTTTTTAACAGTATTATCTGATTTGTCTTTTTGAAACAGTTCACACATCGCGGGGATGGAATCCAACGCCGCCTTCTCTGGGGCCAGATTCTTTGCTCTCCTGTTTACCGATGTTCGGCTATTGATAAAAGTATCTGAATATCGTATTGTAATTTTGGCATTTTCGCAAAAAATCAATGCCGAATTAAGGCAATATGGATCACATCATAGTTAAGACTTCTATAACATGTTTAAATCACTGAAATATTCTTTGAGCATTTCCTTTCATCGTTCATGGATAGCAATTATATTCCCTACACTGATATGGGGCTTTTTCCCTCTTTTCTATGCCTGGCTGCCGGATGATATTTATAATGATCTTTCGGTGCCGACTTTCGGTATGTTGATGACTACAAGAGGGATTATTGCTTCTGTTGTTTTCTATTTATTACTTCTTTTTACTTTAAGAAAGCTGGACGCTTCAGATCGATCTATTTTGAAGCGGTTCCTTTTGCAAAACTGGGCACTTCTTGTTTGCACATCGTTCATAGGACTTCTTTTTGCTCGCCTGTTTGAAGGAATTATCATTTCAAAAGGTGAAGTTACATTTGCAATAATATTTTGTGTTGCGCTCTCTCCCTTTTCCGAAGTTTTGCTTGGCAAGCTATACAGATGGTTTCAATCACGTTCCGAACAAAAAAAGAATATCGCAAATGAGTTGTATTCTAAATGTGTGGAATGGCCCACAAGAACGGCAAAGATCCATACCTGGTTGCGCCTGGTTTTACTAATTGTTGTCATCTTTTCCTACCTGTATGCCAAAGAAGGCTATGTACTGATTAATCCGGTCCAGAGCATTGCAGTGGAGGCAGATAGCGGGCCCGTGGCTTCAGCCCAGGTAATAAAGAAATCAGATAAGACAAAAGACTTTGCTGTAGAAAGAGATCCTTGGTCAGGAAGTATTCTTTCTGAGGAGGGAGTTTCTTATTATGTCATCGTTAAGCCTTCAGAATGGATGTTTCTGAAATTTTTTACAGGTTGCGGCATAAACCTAATATTGGCCTTTTTTTCCGCCATGTTCCTTCAATTATTTTATCATTTACTTGAAGTTTTGGATGCACGGTTGAAAAATCTTATGGATAAAACGCGCCCGGCCGTTCAGGCTATAAAGGGAAACAAGATTAGGCTGCCTGCCGTTTGTGCTCAGCAGGCTGCTTTCTGGACCCTGGCTACCATATGCTGGGGGCTCATATGGATAGTAGGGGGGCATGATCATTATCGGCAAATTGTCAGTTTGTTGGGGTCGCCCAGATCGGTTGTTGGTTGGATTGTGGGGGTTGGCCTGTTTGGAACTGTTTTGTGCTACTTTTGTGACAACTTGGGTATCGGGGCTTATTCTGAATTTGCCAAAGGAGCCAACCTGCCGGTTAGTGCATCCAAATGGGCCGGAATTGCAACAACCTTTGATCCCATTATCAGCTTGTTTCTGGTATGGGGCTTCGGCACTGCTATCCGGGAGCATGTTACGGTCCCCTGGATGGCCGGCATTGCTATGTTTGCTATGGTATTTATCTGTTTGGCCAGATTCAATGAGATAGCTACTGATGTTTTTGAAAAGGATCGCCAGCAGGCACTGAGAGCGCGGATGAGGGCTATTGCACTGGGAGAAAACGGGGTTGCGGCTCTTCAAGAACCGGAAGAATTTCTCAGCGAATACTATGTGCTTGCTTTGGAAGGGAAGCCGTTTTCCCAAGCCATCCCAAGGCAAACAACGCATGAGCGTTTTGGCTTGTTTATAGAAGGTGTAACACATGTCGAGAATCCCGTCGAAAAACTACTTCATGAATACTTTGCGTTTCAGAAGAAACAAAACCCGGGTTATTTTACCGGATGTGCGGCCCTGTTTTGTTTCTCACAGTTAGGGCTGATATATGACAATGCCGAGGAAGATGGTGAAAAAGCCTATTATGTCACTAGAAGCTATCTCAAAAAAAAATCTAGACATAAGAACCTGATTATGTAATAAAATCAGGATGGATATTACAAACGAGCAATGGAACAGGATAGAGCCGATTATCACATCGTTAACACCGCCAAGAGATCCAAGAGGGCGTCGAGCACGCGATCCACGCAAAGTCTTGAACGGGATATTATGGATTTTGCGAACAGGGGCTCCCTGGAAAGATTTGCCCCAGCGGTATCCACCGTACCAGACATGCCATCGGCGGTTCCAGCAATGGGTCCAACTGGGTGTTTTCCGACGAATAGTCC
>JBHPCZ010000157.1:0-6810 GCA_042573625.1 Thermodesulfobacteriota bacterium | reverse complement strand
AAAAATTAATGGAGAAGAGGGGATTGCCGACCCTTACACCCGGCTCGATTCAAATTTCGAGAAATTCAAAAAGAAACAACTCGATGCCTTCCGGCAAGTGGAGATGCTGAGAGACCGGTTGATCAATGAATGCCATGACAATACCATTCCGGAACCCGAGTACCAAACCGGTGTGATTGCCGACATCGAGGATGCTGCATCCGAAGCGGAAGACGCCTGTGAAAGCAAGCAGGTGGAACTTGGAAAGTTTCCCACCGCTCAAAAAGCGTTTGACAAGGCCAAGAAAGATCTGCGGAATGCCCAAAACGAACTTGAAGCCACGGGAATTCACGGCAGGCAGGAATACGATCAGCAGAAAAATATTTATCTGAATGAACGCCGGGCCTATCAGTTTCTCCGCGATCGCGGGTGATTGATCATAAACTTTGTCACCCTCGTCCGTAGCCTTTGTCGTTTCTTCAGCCGTACCGACGAGGGCATCGTTCATTTCATCCAGGGTGCGGGTAACGAGTTCAAACTGTTCCATTAATGGGATGGAAGCTTCCAGCTCGAGGTAGGTTTGCTGAGCTTCCAGAAACTCGATCTCGAGGCGATCACAATAATCGGGGCGATAATAGACGAGTACTTTTGCCGGATCAGGGCGCTGACGCTTCAGGAGGGCGGTTCCTGCGAACAGGTGTCCAATGTCGAATTCTATTTGGCCGTCTTCCTTGAGCTGGGAGAGGTTTTCCTCTTCGATGGTAGCTTCCCATTTACTCAACGCCTTTTTAAGGCTGATTTCGTCCCGGACAATGGCGTTTCGGGTGTTTCCTTCAAAGGGCCCCGAGAGCGTCACCGCGGACAACTGAGGGTTCAGGCTGAGCCGGTAAGACTTTCCCTCCTCGGCGACGTCCATTTTAATCGTGACGCTCCCCTTGAGTTCAGCGCGAAGCGGGACTTCTTCTTTTACGGTCTGTGGTGCGTTTTCCGGGGTTTCCGCGGTTTTACCGGTCCGGCCGACATTGTCCATTCGCTGGGTGACTTCACAGTCCACGTTTCCCAACAAACCGCCGTCTTTGCATTCGGTCGGCGGCGGGCTCTCCTTTACGGGCGGCGGTTCGACCGGCTTTTCAATAATCCTCTTACCCACGTAGACCATCTTTACCGGAAGAGACCGGGTGAATTCGAACCGGCCGCCTTCCAGTTCGAGCACAGTGCGCGAATCTGTGGCAAACAGATTTGAGACCAGTAATGAAAAGAGTAAAATCGGGAAAATTCTTCGAAGCATCATATCGCCACCCTATTTGTTGTTATTGAGCAGGGATCAACCCCTGGCCCCAATGACTACTTGCCGCTGCCTGGATCCGGCGTGTTGTGCGTCTCCTGTTTTTCTCGGAATGAATTGATGTATTGCATATACTCGAAAATAACGCCGTCCTTCACAGGATTGTCCGTATCTCTTCGTTCAAAATACTCCCCCAAGGCTTTCCAGTACTCCTTGTCCGTCAGGATTACCTTCTTCTCCTTCTTGCCCTGTTTGAAACGGAGAAATACATAATTCTCGTACGCGATGGAATACGTCCCACCGTCATATTCCTTCTTGTGTTTACCGGTTTTCACCCAGGCAATGCCGGTGAACCAGGATGCATTGATTTTATTCTTCACGTCCTTGTCCTGGAATAGCATTGCCAGGTCTATTTTCTTTTTCTCAACCGAAACACTCACCAGGTATAACGTATTGTTCGACAGTTCCCACGTGGCTACATGACCTCTGTAGTTTGCCGTATGGAGTTCTTCAAATGGGTATTTCTTGCCTGAAACTCTGAAGTAGACTTCTAAAGGGGACGGATACTCCCAGCTCGTCGCAAGCTCGCAGGTTTTCCCTTCGTACTGAATGATGTCGGGCATCTGCTGGGTTGCAAACACCGCTGCCGGAAAAGTGAATAAGAACACAAATGTGAGGAGGTGTTTCATCTTCAATCCTTTTCCGCACAAATAGTTAGCAAGCAGAAAAACCGCTGTGCATCGCAGAAACTACTCATTTCGTGTCATAACAATATTACGTCAAATTTCTGGAATATTCAAATAACTCAATGAAATCAATAAAAAAATGAAACAGCCTCCTTAGGGGGGGGTATTGATTTAACGGCGTTTCGCCTTCCAGCACCTTACAAAGTGTTCTTCTCCAACTTCCTCTAAAATAATATCTTCTTCCCGGCAGCGGGGCTCCGCGACCGGACATCTGCCCTGAAATTTGCATCCATACAGCGGGGGCTGATCGTCGGAAACATCCCCTTTCAGGGTTTTGGTTTCCTTTTTAATCCCCGGTTCAGGGTCGGGAATGGCCGAGAGCAAAGACAGGGTGTACGGGTGAAGCGGGTTTTCGAACAGGGATTCGGCGGGTGCGGATTCCATGATCCGGCCGTTGTACATGACGCAGATCGTGTGGCACAGATACCCCACCACGTTGAGGTCATGGGAGATAAACAGGTAGCTCAGACCCAGTTGATCCTGGAGGTCTTTCAAGAGATTGATGATCTGGGCCTGGATAGAGACGTCCAGCGCTGAGATGGGTTCGTCGCAGATAATCAGGGAGGGTTCCACGCTCAGGGCGCGGGCGATGCCGATGCGCTGGCGCTGTCCGCCGCTGAATTCATGGGGGTATCGATCTGTGCTGCCCGGAGACATGCCCACCATTTTCATGAGCGACTCGAGCCGCTCTTTGCGTTTTCCGCGGTCCTTAATCCCCATAATTCGAAGGCCTTCTTCGACAGTCTGGCCGGCGGTCATCCGGGGATTCAGAGATCCGAACGGGTCCTGAAATACGATCTGCATCTCTTTTCGATGCGGTTTCATCTCTTTTTCGGTAAGGTTGCTGATATCCAGCCCCTGGAATATAATTTTCCCGTCATCCGTCGCCAGCAGTTTCAGAATGAGCCGGGCGACGGTTGTTTTTCCACAGCCGCTCTCCCCCACGAGACCCAGCGTTTTTCCTTGTTCGATGTTAAAATCAACACCATCGACCGCTTTGTTGTATCCGGCAATGCGCTGCAGAAAACCGCGACGAATCGGGAAGTGCTTTTTCAGGTTTTCAACCTGGAGGATGTTGGGGTTGTGTGTGTTCATGGATTCCATTTATGGTTCTTCTTTAGATTAGTTGTAGAAAATCCTGCCTGTAAGGCAACCCAGTCTGTCTGAGGTTTACCCGCCTCTGGAGGGCAGACAAGGATTCGAGGATCCAAGGGTTCAAGGGGCCAAGTGTTTTTTCTAACGATTTTATTTTTTTTAAACATTTCACTCTAATCCTTGACCCCTCGAATCCTTGAATCCTAAATTTCTTTGCATTTCACTCGAATCCTCGAACCCTTGACTCCTTGAACCCTCAAACAGCACCGGACAGCGAGCCCGGTGGTTTTCACCATAATCGCACATCTCCGGGCATTCCTTTTGACAGGCGGAGACGGCATGGGGGCACCTGGGGTGAAAGGGACACCCCGGCGGCTTGTGCGCCGGGTTTGGCACTGCACCGGGGATGCTGTACAGCCGTTTCCCCCGTTTCGAGCGGCTGGGCAAAGACGCGATGAGCCCCTGGGTGTACGGGTGCCGTGCGGTTTTAAAAATCTGTTCGACATTCCCCTGTTCCACGATGATGCCGGCGTACATGACATAGACCCGATCCGCGATATTGGCGACCACACCGAGATCGTGCGTGATGTAGAGAACAGACATGGATCGGGTTTTTTGAATGGATTTAAAAAGCTTCAGAATCTGGGCCTGTACGGTTACATCAAGCGCTGTGGTGGGTTCGTCGGCAATCACCAGATCCGGATCGCATGCCAGGGCCATGGCGATCATGACCCGCTGTCTCTGCCCGCCGCTGAGCTGGTGGGGATAGTCGTTGAGCCGCTGTTCGGGCGAGGGAATCCCCACGTCTTTAAGAAGCTGGACACACCGTTCGCGGACCGCTTCAGGCGGAATGTTTTTGTGGATGCTGATGGCTTCGCCGACCTGGTCAGCGATGGTAAACACCGGATTCAAAGAGGTCAGCGGTTCCTGAAAGACCATGGCGATGTGATTGCCGCGGATCTTTTGCATGGCCGCTTCGTCGAGTTCCAGCAGGTTTTGACCGGCGAAAAGGATCTTGCCGCCTGCGATTTCGCCGGGAGGCGTTTGAACGAGGCCGAGCATGCTGAGCGCGGAAACCGTTTTCCCGCATCCGGATTCACCCACCAGACAGACCGTCTCTTCTTTTTGAACCGCGAAGCTGACACCGTCCACGGCACGGGCGAGTTCATCGTCGCTTCTAAAGTAAACCTTTAGGTCCTGCACAGATATTAAGGTCTTGTCATTCATAATTGTTCTATAAATTACTGAGCATTGTTTGCTTACTGTGCTCTGGAAAAGCAGCCCTTAAAGGACACTCAATGTCCAATATTGAATATTCAATTTCCAATTTCCAAGTGTTTTAAGTTGGACATTGGACATTGATCATTGGAAATTGGATATTTTCATATACCGTCAACTGTTAATTCAACTTTCCTTTTCAATTCCTTTCCCTCAGCTTGGGATTCAACACATCCCTGAGTCCCTCTCCGAACAGGTTAAAGGAGAGGACCACGATCAGAATCGCGATGCCCGGTATGAAGGTGAGCCACGGGGCGTCGAAAATGAAATTTTTTCCGTTTGAAAGGATATTCCCCCAGGTGGCGTGTGGCGGCGGCACGCCAAACCCGAGGAAGCTCAAGCCGGCTTCGGTTAAAATGGCCGAAGCAATCCCGATGGTGGCGGAAACCAGAACGGGCGCGATGGCGTTGGGCATGATATGGCGAAAGATGATCCTGAAATCGCTGACACCGAGCGCCCTGACCGCTGCAACGAAATCCTGTTCTCGCAGGGAGAGAAATTCCGCCCGGACAAACCGGGTGGTCCCCATCCAGCTGGTCAATCCGATGATGATCATGATATTGTATATGCTTGCCGGGAGAAGTGCCACCACGGTAAGGATCAGGAAAAAACTCGGAAAGCAGAGCATGATATCCACGATGCGCATGATCAGGGTGTCCACGGAAAGCGTATGGAACCGCGCGAGATCCGCCCATGCCGGCAGGATTTTATTTTTGGACCTGTTTTTTGTCATCCGGGGATAATAGATCGATGCAAAGGCAAAAAGAAAAAGAATTGCGCCGGGCAGGAAGAGATCGGCGAAGATCAGCGCGACGCCCGAAACAAAAAGGCCTGTCGCAAAAATATGGTCCCCCCGGATGTGATATTGCCCGTAATAGCCCGCGATGCCGCCCATGAATATGCCGATGAGCACGGATATGCCGACAGCCACAAACCCGACGGTCAAAGAGACCCAGGCCCCCTGAAGCATTCGTGCAAAAACATCCCGTCCCAGATAGAGACCCAGCTTCGGGACTTCCTCGGGACGCAATGTTTCCAGATTCGGTTCGGACAGGGGAGGGCGGAGCTTTTCCTGAAGCCGGATCAGGGAAGGATCGAACAGCGGGTCCGTGCCGGAAGTCAGTGCCAGGCCGACGAGCGCGCAGCAGAAGAAAAGAATAAAAATAACAAGCCCCAGAATGGCCAGCCGGTTTTGTCTGAAAAGGCGCCAGAACTCCTGAAGCCGGGTTCGTTTCGGGGTCAGGGGTTCGTCCCATTTGAAATTTTGCATCAATTTATTTTCTTCTCTGTTCATCACAGCCGTATCCTCGGATCTACGACAAGGTAAAGAATGTCTGAAATAAACGTACCGGCCAGTACCAGGACGGCGGAAACAAAATTAACCGTCAAAATTATCGGGTAATCCCTGGCCAGAATCGCCTCATAGGCCATCCGGCCCATGCCGGGCCAGGAAAAGATGGATTCGATGATGACAGAGCCGCCGATCAGACCCGGCAGGATCAGGCCGAACATGGTGACAAAGGGGAGCAATGCATTCCGCAGGGCGTGCTTGTAGTGAACCTGTTCCGCTGGAAGTCCCTTGGCCCGGGCGGTGCGAATATAATCCTGGCCTTCGACTTCAAGCATTTGGCTGCGAACATATCTGGAGAGGACGGCGATGCCGCCGGTGGCACCCAAAACAGAGGGAATGAGCAAATGCCAGATCCTGTCCATCACCAAGAACAGTATGGGTGCATCCCCGATACCGAACGTTTCCATGCCGATCACCGGCACATGAAAACGGGTGACAACAAATATAATCAGAATATACGCAAAGAAGAAGCCGGGGATGGAGATCAGGAAATAGGATAAAAAAGTGGCGCTGCGATCGTATATCCCCCCCCTGAAAATGGCCGAACGGATCCCGATGGGAAAAGAGAGGGTCCAGGTGATGATGGTTCCGACAACAAAGAGGGGCAGGCTGTTTAAAAACCGTTCCCAGATTTTTTTCAGCACCGACTGATTGTCTTTCCAGGAAACGGTCTTTCCGGTGAAAAGATTCCGGTAAAAGTAAAGGTACTGGACGTAGAGGGGTTTGTCCAGGTGGAACTCTTTTTGAAATCGCTCCAACACTTCAGGCGTGAACTTCGGGTTCAACGGATCGATCTGACTCGGTTTTCCGGGCGCCAGATGAATGATCAAAAAAGATACAATGGAGACGAAAAAAAGCGTGATGATTTTCTGGACAACGCTGCGGCTGATAAATGATAACATGTTCGGTTTTTCTCCAGGTTAGTTATAGAAAATCCTGCCTACAAGGCAGACAAGGATTCGAGGATTCAAGGATTCAAGGGGCCAAGTGGTTTTTTCTAACGGTTTTATTTTTTTAAACATTTCACTCGAATCCTCGACCCCTTGAATCCTAAATTTCTTTGCATTCCTCTCGAA
>JBHPCZ010000156.1:0-6843 GCA_042573625.1 Thermodesulfobacteriota bacterium | reverse complement strand
TTTCCGGTGACCTATACCTATGAGGAGTTGAAAGGGCGGATTCAAAAAACACTTGGCCCCCTGAATCCTTGAATCCTCGAATCCTTGTCTGCCCTCCAGGGGCGGGTAAACCTCAGACAGGCTCGTATGCCTTGAAGGCAGCATTTTCTACAACTCATCTGAAGAAGAACCATCAATATTAAGATTGAGAAAGCTTTAATGCTGACACAAAAAACAACATGCCGCGTCATTTACGGCGATACGGACAAAATGGGTTTTGTCTATCACGCCAACTACTTCCGCTGGTTCGAAGCCGGGCGTTCCGATCTGTTCAGGCAACTCGGGATTTCTTACAAAGAGATCGAAACATCGGGCATCCATTTGCCGGTAGCCGAAGTTCATTGCAAATTCATCTCTCCCTCCCAATACGATGATATCCTGGTTATCGAAACGACGCTCGATACGCGTGTCAAAGCGGGCATGAAGTTTGACTATCGTGTTTTCAGTGAGGACGAAGATAAAATCCTGGCCAAAGGTTACACCAAACATGCCTGCGTGGATTGCAACGGCCAATTGGTACGTCCGCCTGAACTCATAAAAAAACTCATCGAGGATAACTCTCGAAAAGGCAAGCCGTAATTATGAATATAGACATATCGAAATTCGACAGCTGCAACGTCCTGGTTGTGGGCGATCTGATGATCGATGAGTATGTCTGGGGAGAGGTTGACCGGATATCTCCTGAAGCGCCCGTGCAGGTCGTCACGGTAACCAAAGAGGAATATACTCTGGGCGGATCCGGAAATGTGATCAAGAACCTTGCTGCGCTGGGCGCCCGGGTTTCGGCGGTCGGTGTTATCGGTACGGGCAGAGATGGAAAACGTCTTCTCAGCATATTCAATGAAATCAACGTCGATGTGGCGGGCGTTTTTCAGGATCCGGAACGGCCCACGACCCGGAAAACAAGGGTTATCGGTGCCAACCAGCATGTCCTCAGAATCGACAGGGAAACCCGGGCAAAGATATCCGATCAGGCGTTCGCGCATTTATCCGGATGTATTGCGGACAGGATGCCCGATATCGATGTTGTGCTGATTTCCGACTACGGGAAAGGCCTTATCACAGATGCCATGATTTCAGGAATCAATGAAGCTGCCGGAAAACACAGCAAGATTGTCATTGCCGATCCCAAAGGGCTCGATTTTTCGAAATATACAGGGGTCTCTTTACTGACGCCCAACAAAAAGGAGGCGGCTCTGGCCGCCGGCATCGAGATCGTCGATGAATCGACCCTTTTCGAGGCCGGCGACAGAATACTTGAGTCTGTGGACATTGGAAACCTTTTGGTCACCTGCGGCAAAGACGGTATGATCCTTTTTGAACGCGAGAAAGCGCCATGTAAAATCCGGTCCGAGGCACGACAGGTCTATGACGTATCCGGTGCCGGTGACACGGTACTGGCTGTTCTGGGGCTTGCCCTCGCATCAGGGGCGTCATTTGAAGAAGGGGCGGTTCTTGCCAACACTGCCGCAGGAATTGTTGTGGGCCGGGTCGGGACGGCAACGGTTTCAAGAAACGAGCTGGTTGCCGCCCTGAAGTCGTCTTCGGATGACACCCTGTTGAAGCACAGGGACCTGTCCGAACTTCCGGTTCTGGTGCAAGATTTGAAAAAAAAGGGGCAGCGCCTGGTCTTGACCAACGGCTGCTTCGACCTTTTACATGCCGGCCATATCCGTCTTTTTTCCGCTTCAAAGCAGGAGGGTGATGTCCTCATCGTTGCCATAGACGATGATGATTCCGTAAAGCATCTTAAAGGCCCCGGGCGGCCTGTCATCCGAGCAGAGGAGCGTGTTCGTATCCTGAGCGCGCTCGACAGTGTGGATTATGTGGTGATCTTTTCTTCGGAGGAACTGGACCGTCTCATTGAAACCGTACGTCCGGATGTGCTGACAAAGGGGAGCAACTACGCGACCGAAGCGGTCCGGGGGCGGGAACTCGTTGAGCAATTTGGCGGACGGGTTGTTCTGATTCCGGTGACCGAAGAGATTTCATCCACCCGCATTATCGATAATATCAGAAATAACGGCTGAGCAATCTGACTCAAATATAAAAATTGAATCATCTCCAAAAAAGTTGATGGTTTTAAAGGGATTCAAGGGGTCAAGGATCCAGGGATTCGAGTGAAAAGCTTAAAAATTACAAAGACATGAAAAATTCTCAAAGATGATACACAGGAAGTTGAAAAGATGCTTAAAGCACTGATAAAATCGTTGGAGAACAAACACTTGAACCCTTGACCCCTTGAATCCTCGAACCCTCTTCTCCAGCCAGATTGGAGAAGAACCAAAAATTACGATTCAGCCGAACCTACAAATTCTTCATGAAAAATGCGGGTTAAAACATGCTGTTTATACAGGAAAATACTCACGGGGTTAAATTCAAGGTCTTTGTGCAGCCCAGATCTTCGAAAAATACTATCGCGGGTCTTCACGGTGACGCACTGAAAATCAGACTCACGGCACCGCCGGTAGACAACGCTGCCAACAAGATGTGTATTCAATTTCTTGCAAAATCTCTTCAGGTTTCAAAATCATCCATTGAGATCATATCCGGGCATACCAGCCGGACAAAGATGCTACTTCTCCGATACATGGATGAAAAAAAAGCGACCCGGACAGAAAAGGATCGCATGAAACGTCTCATCATTTCATTATCCGCCCCCTAAAAACCGCTTGACATACTTACATGTATAGTTAATATTAACTGGTTACGACAATTGTTGCGGGGTGGAGCAGTCTGGTAGCTCGTCGGGCTCATAACCCGAAGGTCGTTGGTTCAAATCCAGCCCCCGCTACCAAAATAATATCAGGGACTTAGGAGATTATCCGAGTCCCTTTTATTTTGGCTAAAATCTAATTTCCAACCGCATTTCCAACCTCCCGCATTGTTTTTTGACAATATGGTCAAATTGCATACCAATAAAAAAACCCAGCCTCCAATAACTGGAAACCGGGTTTTAGATCTTAGGGCAAATCCTGTGAAATGGATTTACCCTTATTGAAATGTGTTATCACAACTTTTTTAAGCTTTCAAAAACCTGTCATATATTGCAGTTAACACAAGTTTGTATAACGCAGAGTTCAGCGGCGGGCGGGGTTTGCCGATGCAGTTTCATTGCTGAGGCGCCCCGCTCGTCCGCTGAAACGTCAGGTTAGACTTTCCATTTCCTGATTTATGAGCCAACTGCCCTTGGTCTTGGCATGGTTAAGCTTGTTGCGGGGTTCTTCAAGCTGTTTACAAATTATAAAAAGAATACCGGCTCCTTCCGCTCTTTATACAGTTTATTTAGTCGCATTGCAGCGTCTTTGACTGGACCGGTTTTCATCGTTCTGGCGTTTTGTGGACAGTTCTTGATGCAGGCACAACACGTGATGCATTTTTCCTTATCAATCAAATTACTTTTTTCTGAATCGATAGCACCAACAGGACACCCTTCTGCACAAATTCCGCATTGCGTACACTCATTACTAATTGCTATAAAATCAACACTCCATAGCTTCGTAACTCCTCCATAGGGATAGTTGCCAGGTATATTTATATCAGAAATGTGATCGAATGATGGAACAGTTAGTAGTTTTTCATTTATTTTACGCCCAATTAATTCTGCGTGATTTAAGTCACTTGCATCAGGACGACCTTCGGCTGTTGGCGTTTCGGAACTAGAAAAGGAGTGTTCTCCAATATATGCTGCACAGGCGATCAGTATACATCCACATTTTATCATGATATTTTTCAGTTCAAGGAGGGCATCATCATAGACCTTGTTACCATAGACAACAACACATACAACAGGTGTTTTTTGAGCTTTAATCGACTGGAGCCATTCCATTAATAATGCCGGCACTCTTCCCATATAAACCGGCACTGCAATGACAAGTAATTCGTTTTCCGATGTGTGTAACGGCTTTTTTCTCGCATCTGGTCTGGTAATATCGATTATTTCCACCGAACTTTGGTTAATGCCGCGTGAAATTCCCTGAACAACCGCTTTTGTTGTTCCCGTGGGGGAAAAATAAACCAGTTTTAGTGATTGCACTTTCATTGATTATTTTCCTTTGAAGTTGAAGATATCCTGCTCTTAATAGAACTTTTGGTGTCCCCGTTGCCCTTTGCCATAATAAAGAACATGATTACATATATCATCAAAACGAAAAGGGCAAACCCAGCAAAATGGGATTCGCCCCTATTGAAAGATAATATCACAACTTTTTCAAGGCCCTAAAAACTACAGTTATATTGCAGTAAACACAAGTTTTGAGATGATGATTTCAAACCATTATCGCAACCACTTGTTGATAGGTCTGAATGATTGATAAAAGCAGCAATCTCCAACTGGCTTACTTTCAAGATTTGTAGTTCCAATCAAAATGCCTTCTTGACATAATGCCTATTATCGATCATATCCATTTCAGTTGAGAGTGTCCGTATTTTGGTTGATGGGGGAATATAGCCCTGCTACATATTGGGATACACCCTGTGGCCTTACACAACCGTGAATTTTTCTTTATTTCGCTCTCAAAAGCGACTTCTTATCAAAAAAGAATGCGAAGGGTGGCACCTATTTGCATTCGTAGTAGTCCCAGGGATGCCCGGGGTAATCCCTCTTCAACCCACCGACATCTGCTGCAGTCTTGTCGCTGAGAAGACACCAGCTATCGCTCTCGCTGTAATCGAATGATCTGCACCAGTCCCTTTTGTTGCAAGCAGACTTGCACCGCTCCAGAGTGACAGGCTTCAATTCATCTTTGTTCTCGAGATAGATCGCAGCCTTGGGGGTGATGTCCCAGGACCGGCAACGTTCGCCCTGGGTCTTGGTTTTTGTCTTCCCGCCACCACATCCAGGTGCATCAAACATTGAGGAAAGACCAAAATCTTTGGGAGCTACCCGTACACGTTTGTTTTTTTGTCCTCCCTGCTGAGCGATTAATTGTAAATAAAGTTGTTTTGGAAGGGGACTGACACAGTAAGCAGTAAAATAGACATCATTGTATCCGTAATTTAAGAAGTTAAAGCAAGATTTTTTCGTGTTTGGCGGAATCTTTACTTCTCTGACGATTTTATTAACACTTCTAGACGTGCGTACAACGGTAAGGGTAGCACCGGTATCATTGTAAACGACAAGAGTCTTAGACGGCGATGCACCGGCGGTGTGGGTCAGTACGCATGTCATAAAAGTAAAGATGCTAATAGCCAAAAACCCAATGGAAAGTCCGCGCTTTAGGTTCCTCTTCATCATATAACCTCCTTTGTTTTTGCTGTTAAAAGTAAGCAATTGTTTTGGGTTAAATTGATGAGGTGATAATAACTTCCTTTTTTTAGCTCGAAGGCTATGAGATTTGGAATTGTATGTCAAGGCAAAACCAGGTACATGATGTAGTGGGGGTAATTCAGTGGCCAAATGCGGGGGTTTTACATGAAGAGAAGTTTGGTGATGATTGGCTTGATTTTATGAAAAGTGGTTTAAAGAGACGTTTTGTTTGATAATTGGCTAAAGATAAAAAAGGAAGATATTATAGTTATTTCGAGCATAGCATTACTTTATTTAAGAAGTAATAATTTTGATCAAGCACTAGAATATTATATTAGAGCTAATAAAATTGATAGTGAAAATCCGTCTATATTAAATAATATTGGATTAGTATACTTGGCAAAAGGAAACCCAAGTAATGGGATATCGTTTATTAGAAAAGCTTCTAAATTGAAAAGTAATGACTATGCCATATTTAATAATCTAGGAGTGTGTTACGCTATTAGGTGAATTCAAGTTGCAAGTGCACCACGAATAGCACTGTAAAAGACTTCATGTGGCGTCTGATAATTGAGGGATTTCCTTGGTCTATGGTTTATTTTTTTCACTACTAATGCAAGATCTTTATTCGTTATATCTTTGAAGTTAGCCCCTTTCGGGAAGTATTGTCTGATCAGACCGTTGGTATTTTCATTTGAACCGCGCTGCCAAGCCGAATAAGGATCGGCAAAATAAATCGCAAAACCTGTTTTTTTCTCAAGCTGTTTGAAATAGGAGAATTCCTTGCCGTTGTCGACCGTAAGTGTCTTTCGCATTGCCCTTGGAACACGCCTGAATGCCTTGGCAGACGCAATGGTCATTGTTTCGGCCGTTTTATCTGAGAGCTGTGCAGAGACAAGATAGCGACTTTTGCGCTCAACATGGGAGGCGATGCCGCCGCTACCTTTCGCCCCTTCGACCGTGTCACCTTCCCAGTCGCCGAAACGTTTTCGACTATCGACAGCTTCAGGACGTTCCGAGATGCTTATACGTCCTGGAATTAAACCGCGGCCGGAACCGTAACGTCTCTGTTTACGGCGTCTTTTGTGATGCCGCCGAAGATGGGTATAGAGATCGCCGCCATTTTTAGCGTCAGAATAAATCCATTGGTATATGGTTTCGTGGCAAATACGCATTGTTTTGCTGTTTGGATAATCAAAGGCCAGCCGGTTGGCGATTTGCTCAGGCGACCAGTCCTGCTCTATTTTGCATTTTACATAATGGACTAACTCAGGGTTAGATTGTCTGATAGCATGATGAGACATACGTTTTCTCTTATCAAGAAAGTATTGAGCGGCGTCGTACCAATAAACAGCGTCATCCGCATACGTCGGTCGATTGCGTTTGATCTCCCGGCTGATTGTCGTATGGTGACGGTTGAGACATCGGCCGATTTCACGTAAACTTAAACCATAAAGTACTAAATGGGAGATGACATAACGTTCCTCAGATGTTAAATGGAAATAGGACATGATGGGCTCCTTCTGGTTGTGGGTTGGTGGTTCTCCTCACATTAC
>JBHPCZ010000155.1:0-6948 GCA_042573625.1 Thermodesulfobacteriota bacterium | reverse complement strand
CATATATACTTCACGAATTGTGGGTTATAGTAGTGGAATCTGTTAAGTAATAGTAACGCTGGCCATCAGAATAAATATAGAATTTAAATTTAAGATTACTATCGAATACCCTATCGTTTATTTTATCCTTAATCTTACGCAGTGATCCCCTTTTGTTTTCAATAAATTCTTTTTTATTTTCGATCTGCTGATAATCCTTATGATAAACTGTTACGATAACTTTCTGATATCTTACCCCTATATCTTTATACTCCGGATCAAAAAGGCAATCTATCATTGCTGGTAGAAATTTAGATTTAAAACCCGGACCTTTCTGTAGGACTTTCTTAATCTTTTCTTTGAGCTTCATGTTATTCAAAGATACCCTCAGCTAAAAATTGACTTCTTAAGTGTTCTTAAAAGTAGTCTTATCCACAATAGTCCCCTGTAAACTCATATTACCTAAATGCAACAACAAGCCTTATTAACTTACATATCATAAAGTTGAAAATTCCAAAAGAAATTCAGATAAGTGTTCTTATAAGTGTTCTTAACTACTTGATATAAAAACAGATAAAATGTTTACAAGTTTATGGGTATTTATTACAATGCAATATATAATGAATATGTAAATTTAACAATTCTGGTACTCTACATTACTCTAATTCACTCAAAAATTGGTAGTTGATTTGCTTAATTTCACTTCTTGCAGGGAAAAAAATCGATGTCCAAAGCGGAAACGACCAAGGAATAAGTTCACTCAAATAAATTTGAAAATCTAAAGGTTTCTCAGAGGTCTTAGTGATGCATTTGTATAGTAAATATGCTCAGCATGGGTTAATTGCAAGGGTGCTATATCGAATGACACATCAAAAGATTCCATTAGCTTCACCTTGTTTAGAACCAATAGAGATCTTCCATTTATTTATTCTTGTTAAAGATCGTATCCTGTTGTTTCAGAGGATTTGTGGCATATGGAACTTCCTCTCAGGCGAAATAGAGCATGGCGAATCATCGATAATCGCTGCATGCCGAGAGGCTTTGGAAGAGGCTAAATTTGTCATCAGGTTGGATGAAATAAAAATGACGGAATATTGCTTTTCTGGATTGAGCACAAAAGATAAGCTCATAAAAGGACATACCTTATTAAGCATTTTGCCAGATTTCTGCCCTTCAGATCTGGATTTGGACACTTTTGAAATCACGGATTGGTGTTTGGTTTCTGTGGAGTCCGCTTTCCAGTTACTGAAAAACGGTTTTCCAGAAGCAAAACGTGGTTTGGATTTTCTCGTTAAGAGAGGCATCGTTCCGTATTCAGCATAGAACAGATTGTACAGGTACAAAAAGAATGGACGACCAGGATGACATAGATACTTCTAAAGCTCTTAAAGAGATCAGTTCATTTTCTAAGGATGAGATAATGAACTATCAGGAGTTTATAAAACATTTTGGGCAAGAAGACCTTACCGACCTCATCTATATCTTTAAATTACTGCTTTCTGATTTTCGGCTTTTGAAAAGTGAAGGTAAAGAGCTTCGACCTTTTCAATCAATCAGAGGAGACAGCAATAAAGACGTTTTTATGGAACAGCAAGAAGCCTTTATAAATAGGTACCGAATCACAAAGATGGACAAGCTTCTTATTGCCAAGATTATTGAAGGGATTCCTCTGAAAAGCTTCGAAGACAAAATCGGTATTTCAGCCAGTAATGCTAACAAAAAAATAAGGAGACTTTGGCACCGGTTAGGTTTGAAAAATAGGGAGCAATTAATCTTTGTTGCGGGGTGGATGCGGTTAATTTCTTTTGAGCTTCAATGTCTTCAATGTGAGAGGCCAAATAACAAATTTGGCCAATAGATAGGACAAAATTGATAAAGATATGACAAACATACACTCTATTAAAGATTTTTACGCCGTGTTATCAATTAATAACAATGCGGTGCTGAAGGCAGTACATCCGCCTGTTCCAGAGCTGCCCTGGATTAAACATTTTGAAAGGAGGTGAATAAGAAATGGATGAATTCTATGTGAATTGCGGTGTTGAGGACGACCCGTATCATGGCGTCGAGGACGATCCTTACCATGGAGTCGAAGATGATCCTTATCATGGTGATTAAATGAGAACCCGGCAGGAGGAAATCCTTCCTCCTGCCAAATCGAGAAACCAATAATTTAAAATTCAGGCAGAAAGGATCAAGGAATGTCAACTGAAAATTATAAAGGATATAAATTCCGTTACGTTCGCGACAATGAATCCGCTGGAAAGGTAAAAGTCTACGTTGAAGAAGGAACGAACTCAAAAACAAAGCATATGTACCTCGGCAAGAATGGATCTCCACCTCATGTCTGCTTTAAAAAAGAACACAAGCCTTCATCATATTCTAAAGCACGGAAGTTGGCGCGTAGATGGGCAGATATGAATCGAGGCTAAATATAAAGTTATCGGACTCAGCTAATAGCTTAACTGAAACCGTGAAGCATCAACTTATAAAGTAAGGTAGGGAGAAACGAAAAATTTCTCACTACCTTATTATATAAAGAGGTAAAAAATGAATTCCAACCTTTTAAGGAAAGACTTAAAGACAAACACTCGATTAGGAATATACAAGGCAGAAAAATATCTTGTAAACCCCAGAGAAGATTTCGCCAAAAAGGCATGTCGCCCTCCTAAATCCCCACCAAATCCCAAATTGACTAAAACCATGAAAATAGCCTTTCCGGCGTATAAAGACATAGAGGACTCTATTGGAACTAGGCCTGCCGAATCAGGCGGTATCTTAATTGGTGATCCCAAGAGTTTGATAATCAACTGTTTTGTTTTCGATATCGCAGCAGCCCATAATCGTACCATCTATCAACCTAATACTAAATTTCTAAATTCCGTTTTAAAAGGCCGTAATGATGAATTTTTGGGCATTGGACACTCTCACCCAGGCGGGTCTCGCCAGCTGACCTCCCAGGACCAACGAGCGGCATGGTCAAATTTGACTTCACCCGGCAATCCTCATCTCAACGCCTATCTCATGCCCCTTATCCAGACGGTTCCTGATACAGGGTTTTTTGAGATCATTCCCTATATCGTGACATGTCACCCGGAGGGTCGGGGGCGTGTAATCGTTAAAAAAGTGAAGCTGGAAATCGTTGATTAATTATGGAGAGGCGAAAATGGGTCGGATAATCTTCAAACGCGAAACGGAGAAAGAACTCAACAAAATATACAGCCGTGTGAGCCAGAACGTGTGCTTTGACCGAATGATAAATACGACCTTGCTGGTTGTCGGAGCAGGGGCCATTGGCCCTGCCGTTGAGCAACTGGTCCGCCTGGGTATCAAGCGTGTTTACCTCTTCGACAACAAGCCTGTACAGCGAAAAAATTTGGTTGCACAGAATTTCTGTTACAGTGATAAGGGGACTCCAAAGACCGAAGCTTTAAAGAAGAGGCTTCACGAATGCCAATTCGAAAAGAACAATCCAGAGATCCCACCTCTGGAAGTATTTACATACGGTGATTTTCTGGACGTCACCGATAGTGAAATCAAACAAATCATCGCGAAAGAAAAATCTGACGGTAGACTGGTAATCATGGTCATGGCAAGTGATTATCATCCAGTGCAGGCGCGAGGTAACCGCATCGCTCTTGAAAACGAAATCCCTATATTCTGGGTCGGTATTTACGGGATGGGAAAAGCTGGCGAAATTATCTTTTACGTGCCTGGGTTCGATCTACCGTGTTATCGCTGTATCACCGAAACGCGATATCGCTTTTTCGACAAGAACAGGTTGATCAATCGCCTCAGGGGCGATAGCAGCGGATCCGGAAAATCGTCCGGTCTTCCTATGGCAGCGTCCTTTATTGATGCTGTTCTGGCACACCTGATCATCGGGTATATCCACTTCGAGACCGAAACAAACCAGCACGGCAGATTGTTCCACAAACTCCTTGTCGAAAAAAGGAACTTCATCCAGTGCCAACTGGATCCGGAGTACATGCTCAACGATTCAGAGAACATTTTTTTTCAAATTCAGGGACCTGACCTTATCGCATTCAATACGCTTTTTCAGCAAGAGAGCCGAAAAACAGACTGTATTGACTGTCGTGATTTTGCCATCAATTCCGTTTGGAAGAATACGGATTATACAAAAGAGAATTATCGAAAAGCCCTTGAAACGTTTAGCATGCGGGAGTCTAAGCTTTCGCACAAGTCGGATTATGTACACCCATTGTTAAATGAATACAATGAACTTTTCCCTCAATGGGAGAAAGATCAATTGAGTACAGCATTTAAAACAGAAGAGGGATCTGAAATTATTATTGAAAAAACCGGCACAAGGGTCGGCACGGTTCCTTTGGAAAATGTAATTGGCAAAGAATCAATAAGAAACATAAAGCCAGGGCATTATATGATCCGATTAGATAACGGGCGTATCATCTGGCAGGATGAGCTTTCCGAGCAAGAACTCATATGGACTGCCGCTTTCCCAGGAGAGGCGCTGAATTTGGCTGCTGACACTGGGGGAATAACCCCACGAATGACGCGGGAAATAAAGTTGTTAGATGGTGATTTAATCATTCGGGTTTATCCTGAGATCGAGAGTGGTCGGATAGAAATAGAGATAAAGGGTTCAGATATTGACTGAAGTGTCGCTAAATCTACCATCTACAGGCCGAGCCAATGCAGTTTTTTTGTTTGGGCAAGGTGATAACGCAACCTCTGTGGTATCAACAGTAGTTGCCCGGGCGTGCACTAAAAAGCATGCTGAACCTCTCCATTTCAGAGGTCCAACCATGTTTGATGAAAAAACTAAAAAACATATAATTGAAACGATTTTACCGACAGCGAACGGAATTTTAAAAGCTCTGGGACTGCCTGAGAAATGCTTCGAGCTTTCTGTAGTTAATTTAGGCGCCGCATCTATAGTGAACATCGGGTTATCCATTTCAGGATTTTCAGCCGATGTGCCGATAGCTCTGGCCTTGTTGTCAGCTGATTTGCAATTAGCGGTTCCAAACGATTTTATCTTCACAGGCCACGTTGCCTCTCCAGTTGGGGACATCAGGATGGTGAAGGGCATACCAGCCAAAGTGACAACAGCAATAGAGATAGACGCGATCACCACCTTTGTCCATCCTGCCCTTGATCAAGACAATTCTTTGGGTTCTCTTACTTCGGCTGAAAAACAACGCGTATCTGATGCTTTGACTAAAGCTAAACGGGATATCAGGACAATCGCCGTCAGCGATATCTCTGATTTGGTTCGAGAGGTTTTTTCAGATGAACAGGTGGTTTTGGCCAGTTTTAGAAATAGATTTTATAAAGCTTCTGTCCCTTTGTCTGTAGATTCACCTGTCGTAAGGGCCGTAAAATTTTTTGTCAAAGGCAATGAACAACGATTTTGGAAAGTCCTGGAAAATCAAATGCTGGCAGGTAAAAACGACAAGGTGAAAGAACTTCTATTAACCCTAACATCATTTCACATTCATCGAAAAACTTACCCAAAAGGATTGGGTAGCAGCCTTCTCAAGCTCGTCCACTCCTTGCCACCGGAAACCCATCGGCTTAAAATCGACTTTCCTTTGTTGGCTATGACCGAATGCATCAAACTTGGCCAGTTAGCACATGAATCAGACCATGAAGATGTGCGGTTACTTTTTTCGGCTTCCTTTGGTGATAAAGCTTGGCATTCAACTCAGAAGGTTGACTGGCAAGTGTCAAGCGAGACCTTGGCAGGAGCCCAGGATGAAAGGATACTTCAGTCGATTCTTTCAGAAATCGATTCAGAAGCTTTGGCTAAGTTTATAGGGCAACCTATTGACGTGGCACGCGCCACCTACATTATGGATACGGTGATTGTGAAATCTTCAGATGAGTTCAACCATACGATAGCATCGTTTTATGTGCATCTTCTGCGCCATACTCGAAAAGTGCCTATCCCGGTTGATTTCAAGGCTGCCGGAGCAGAGGCATTTGCCCTTCTTGAAAGAGCTTTCTCACAAAAGGGAGGTCTGCCTGCTGCTCTGGAAGAGGCCAAAAACGCCATTAATGGTGGCTTAAGACTTATTTTTGATCTGATGACCGATCAATTAAGACGTGAAGAGCAGGAAAAACACATCAACGGTGTATTGAAGTTGGTGATGGACCCCTTGGACTGGGATGGGAAAGTTGCTTTAATGGGGGAAGTTCTCAGGCGGCTTGAGCCTCATCTTCCGCCTGAAATAATATTGCAGCCACCGGAACGTTTTGCTGCACATTATGAGAGTATTGTGAGAGCTTATGTTCAATCCATGGATCAAGTAAAATTACTATTTCGTTCCTTTTAACTATAAGGAGATTAGTTATGACTTCTGTAAAAAACCTGTTGGCTGAGTTAGAGGAAAGAATCATTGTCCAGAAGGTAGGTGCCTCGCATGACGAAGCACGCATGCGCTATCCTCTCGAGTCTAACACAGTGGGAAGTTTTGACGAATTTAACCGTATCATTAGTGATTACTATAACTACCATTTCACCTGGTGTGTTTCGCATGGAGGCAACCTGTCAAATTCTGAATCGGCCAGCAAAGCAAAGGAACTATTGGAACAGGAATATCGCCGCCGGCGGGGCGACTTAGTTACGGCATATAACGATGCTCATGACGGTACCAATGGTGGATTACGAGTTATCCTTGATGTTATCGCCGAAGGGTTAAAAACCGAATCGGTAGAAAGATACATACGAGACGTTTTCGATCGCTACGTGACACCCAATTCCTTCGAGCAAAAAGTAGAGATAATTCGACAGTTCATAGCTCACTGTGGCCTCCACCTGTCTTCTTCGATTCGCAAGGATCAGCCGGAACGATATGCTCAAAATTATAACGAACTTATCCGAACCTATATTGATGCTTTACAGGCAACTTCTTCTATCTTTAGACGCTTATAAGGATAAAAACAATGAAGGCTAAACTTGATAAACTCATTGAGAGCATTGCC
>JBHPCZ010000154.1:0-6996 GCA_042573625.1 Thermodesulfobacteriota bacterium | reverse complement strand
GTTACGATGACCCGGTTATCAGGCAACCCTCGCGGCTTGTTTTTGGTGAAAATTTTGATTTGATTTAATACTCTCGTTGAGGGTCATTTCTTCATATTTAGTGATAGGTTTTTTTTAGAGCTGTTGACGATCTGATTATACCCTTTCATGGGATGGGTAACAGCGTAAAGATCACCGCGCTCCAGATCGAGTGCGACACGATTACAGGGGTCAAGTCGGATAGACGCCAGTACATTGCGCCCCAGAATGCGCCCGCCACCGCGGCCGCGCCGATGAGCATAAAGTTGAACGACCAGATATGCACACCCGCATAGAAAACGGTGGCCAATAACCATCCGCGCAAGTCGCCGAATCTTTCCATCAGACGTCTTTGCAAGAAACCGCGCCAGTATATCTCTTCGCAGGGACCGGTCACACAGAACAGCAGGATGAATATTGCCCATAGCGGCATGCCCGCTCCCTTGTCATAAATACTGCCGATCTGTTGTCCCGCAAACGGGAACAGAAAGGTGGATACCTGTTTGCCCGCCCAGAAGATCAGATACAATAGTAATGCAGATGCCAGTCCCAGCAGGATGGCTTTCGTGTTTAGGCGAAATCGCCGAAGGGTGTCCGGCTGTATGCACACCGACAGGATCGCCAGGCTGGACGCGGAAATGGAAATCTTGATCCAGAAAGAGCTGAAAGTCAGGTAGAAAGTGATAAACCAAAGCGCGGCGGCGAGAACGACCGTGGCCATAACCGGTTTCATGGAAGACGCGGTCCGGGTCAAGAAAGGCCTCCCAACATTAGGGAAACCACCAGCAGTACACCGAAAATCGTATCTAGTTTTGCGGTCTGTGCGTCTGCGTCCAGGGGGATTCGTGTCGCCATCTGTTTCAGCAGCTTTAAAGCCAGCGGCAAAGAAATCAGCACAATCAGCGACCACGATTCAAGCGGCCCCCACCACACCATGGTGACGACAGCCAGATAGGCGGTTA
This sequence comes from Thermodesulfobacteriota bacterium, assembly GCA_042573625.1. GTDB lineage: Bacteria > Desulfobacterota > Desulfobacteria > Desulfobacterales > UBA11574 > JBHPCZ01. The sequence continues at coordinate 6,016 of JBHPCZ010000154.1, read as the reverse complement.
CGATCATGCTCAGATAGAGTCTCAAACCGTTTCGACTACCAATGGCGATCGGGAGTGTGCGAATGCCTTTGGCACTGTCGTGTTTGATATCACGTATGTTGTTGGCCAGCAGGACCAGCGCCACCAGTATCCCGAAGGGCAGAGACACCCAGAATGCCCGAGCGCTGAATATTTGGTGCTGGACAAAATACGCGCCTTCCACCATAAGCGGTCCCCACATAAGAAAGACGCCGAACTCTCCCATTGCCTTGTATTTATATTTGAGTGGCGGAGCGGTATAGGTGAAACTGGCCACAAATCCGATCAATCCGATAAACAGGATCATCATCCCCCGGGTAGCGGCAAGGTAGATTCCCGCAACCGCAGTTATTCCATAAAACACCCAGGCAACATTTCGGACCTGGGACGGTTCAAGGAGACCCTCCAGTACCGGATGGGGGCGGTACAGGGCTGTTGAAACGTCCGAGTGGTCCACTCCACTGAGAACATCGTAATAATCGTTGATAAGGTTTGTCGCTGCATGCATGAAAATCATCGCAAACAGGGTAATCAAGTAAAGGGGCCATGAAAAATAGCCATCCACGAATGCAAGGGCGCTGCCCACGCTGACAGAGATGGCCGACATGGTGAAGGACCACGGTCGGCAGGCCAAAAACCACTTCTGATAGTTGTTCATTATCGAAAAACTCCTTAAATCGTTATTTTAAATAATCTGATCTCTACTTTACCGTTCAGATAATCCTTTACAGCCGGGATCGGAACTTCTTTTCTATGGAATATGCCGGCTGCCAACGCGGATTCTGCTTCAGTTTTTGTAAAAACATCATAGAAATGTTCAACGCAACCGGCGCCGCTTGAGGCGATAACCGGAATGGTTACCGCATTTTTAACCGCATTGATTAACTCAATATCATAACCTGAATTCGTCCCATCTTTATCGATGCAATTGAGCAGGATTTCTCCGGCGCCTAACTTTTCGCAAACTTGAGCAAGTGTTATGGCATCCATGTCTCTGCCTTCTCTTCCACCTTTGATGGTACATTGATACCAACAATACTTTTCGCCATTGGGACCTGGGATTTCTGTTTCGATGACTTGATGGATGACCTCATCCAAAGATGTTACATAAACTCTTCTCGGATCGATGGAGATAACAACGGCCTGTGCACCATAAACTTCGGATATTTGTTCAATTGAGCTTTTCCCCGTTTTTCCACCGGTTCTTAAGTAGGTTTCTGCAATTAAAACCGCATCACTGCCAATGGAAATCTTGTCCGCACCGGATCTGAAATATTCTGCGGCAACTTCAAGGGCCGTGTATTTTTTACCGTTTTTGTCTGTATAATCTCTAATCCCTCCGCCGATGGTTAAGGGGACAAAAACATTCCTGGAGGTCAGCTTCAATACTTCCATCATGGGGATGTCTTCCAAAGGAAAATCTCTAAATCCGGTAATATTTAGAAAAGTGATCTCATCAGCACCCTCCTGATAATATCTTTCCGCCAGTTCAACCGGCTTGCCGAGGTTTCTGACCTCTCCCTTTTCCCGGACGTCATATTGATCGCCCTTTGTGACAACAAGATCTCCGAGGTCGTTTGTCCTGACATCCAGGCAGGCAACGATCCGTTTGGACAATCGGGTTTCTCCGGCAACACGAAGCGGAATCTTTTTTTCATTATTAGATTCGACAAAATTTTTGAGTATGCTTATCCCTGCATCTCCACTCTTTTCAGGATGGAATTGCATAGCAATGATGTTCCCCTTTTGAATACTGCTGACAAACTCCAGGCCATAGTTGGTAGAGGTTAAAACAACTGAACCGTCCTCCGGTGCAACATAAAATGAGTGTACGAAGTAAAATTTTTCATCGCCGCTTAAACCGTTAAATAGTCGGGACGCTTTTTTGATATTGATACCGTTCCATCCGATATGCGGAACGGAAAGGTCGATATTGAATCTTTTGACAACCCCGGGGATAAAGCCGAGTCCTTCAGTACCAAAGGCTTCTTCACTTTTTCCAAAAAGGGCTTGTAAGCCTAAACATATGCCCAGAAATGGCCTGTCCGAGCGCAAGTAATTTTTTAGCGGGTTCACATAATTTTTTTCATTCAGGATCCGCATCATACTTCCGAAGTTGCCGACGCCCGGAAAAACAAGTTTTTCAGCGGATAGGATATCATCGATATCAGCGGCGACTTTAACTTTTTCTCCCAGCTTTTCAATCGCGTTTATGACACTTCGAACATTGCCGGCGCCGTAATCGAGTAAAGTAATCATTTTTTATGCCTATTCATTCCGTAACGTTTAATATTATCCCAAAGCTTGCTCCTCTATCTTATTTTTCCATATAAAACAAGGCCTCGCATCTTGATTGTTCGTTGTTCTTTTCCGATTTTATGGAAAAGAGGATTCGAGGATTCAAGGATTCAAGGGGCCAAGGGTTCAAGAGTTTGTTCTCCGACGATTTTATCAACACCTTGAGCATTTTTTTAACTTTCTCTGAACCATCCTTCAGCGAGATTTGAAGGAATCGATACAGAGCCCTTATGATCTGAGTGTCAGACCGTATCTTTTCTGTTTTTGAAAGATTTTTGTTATTCTATAAAGATCCAAACAGTGGCTGTATGATTTTTGACAAGCATTCAAACCTCTGCAATACTTGTGATTTTCACTCGAATCGCTCGGCTGAGCTCGCCGCAAGCCCTTGGCCCCTTGACCCCTTGTATCCTTTCAGCATAATCAACTCTTTTGCAGATGATTCTTATTTGTTGACAGCAAAAAACCAAACAGGCAGGTTTTGAACTCACTTCTATGTTATTCTGACAGGGATGTATCTTTTCAACTTGCAGGATTGGTTCGTTGGACAGGTTGAACAATCCCGGGGATGGGTTTTACAGCCGGCATGAAGCGCATACGAAGCTGCAATCCTGGCACCCTCATTCAGGTAAATCTCCTCAATTTTGCCGGCTGTATTGATGATCGCTCCGTCAAGTCCCGTATATCCGGACCAGGAGATATTTTCCAGGCCGCTTTCCCGGGCAATTTCCACACAACTATCCATCAAGCTTCTATCAGCGCCTTTGTGATGCTCCAGGGCAAAGTTCGGTCTGAATGACAGAAAGCAAACCGGCAGGGTCGTGTCGATATTGGCGATAAATTCAGATAATGGCTTTATCTCATTTTCGTTTATTTGGGGAATCACTGTTATTCTGTATTCCCAAAGTATTTCTTTTGCGCGCTTTCCGATATATTCGGCATTTCTCAAAACAGGTTGCGAAGACGCTCCGGTCAGCGCCCGGTGAACCTCGTCGTTGTAAGCCTTTAGATCAAAGGTAATTGATGTGGTAAAATCCAAAATACGCATTAAGCTCTGTTCGGTCATATAGCCGTTTGTGTCAAAATTGACCCGGGTGTCCGGATTCAACTTTCTGGCCGCTTCAATGACCCTTTCGATATAGGGCAGATAAATGGTGGGCTCGCCGCCTGAAAAGAATATTCTGTCAGCACCCATTCTATTGGCGGAAATCGAATTCAACCGGGTTGCACATTCAGCAGCCAGATCGTCCGGATCTTCGAATCCTCTCTGTTCTGAACCGTTGTCCGGATACTGGGAAATGGTCCAGTTCTGACAGTTCAGACATTTGTAGTTACAGCCTGCCATAAATACGGTGTAACTCTCCGGCGGTGCGGGATGCAGCGCTGCAGAAGCAATCGTCGGCAGAGTCACCCTGCAAACCCCTGTTTCACCTGCCATGCGATTGACACCGCACCGGTGTTCGCAAAGAATACATTCCTTCAGGTCCTCGATGTCATCTATCTCTTTCATGAGATGTTCTCGCTTCTACTTAAATGAGGGATCGGGGCGTTTATTTATCGTTCAACACTGCATGAATCATCCACGACGTCAAGCACCGCACAACCGGGGCACGATTTCGCTTTATTCAATTATGATCGATTTCTGAATATTTTCTGGATATCCGGTTTGTTGAACAGGTGAGCGGTGTTACAGTGATGGCAGCGAATCTCGACAGGAAAAGGACCGTTCTCTTGTATATCCTCGAGTTCCTGAATGGAAAGTAAGGATAACATGCTCCGGACCTTGTCTTTGTTACAATGACACATAAATTCAATCCGGCGGTTTCCCAATAACATGGGCGAATAATCTTTAAAAATGTCGGACACCAGGGTTTCAGGATTGTTCTTTTCTGAAAAAACAGTCCCCAGGGAGGGAAAATCGTTGACCCGGCTTTCCAGGCCGGCTGCGTTTTTTTCACTGACACCGGGCATGGCTTGTAAAAATAATCCGCCGGCACCGGCAACACCGCCTTCGGAATCAAATTGAATACTTAAATTAAAGGCGGTGGCCAGCTGTTCTGATGTTAGATAATAATTTGTCAAGTCCTCGGCAATGTTTCCGTATTTGAGCATCGCCTTTCCGGCAAACGGCTGCTTGGCATCTTCCAGATAGCGGGTTACTGTGAGAAATCCAGCCCCAAAAAAAGGTGAAAGATTGAAATCTTCCAATGGTTTTTCAATGGGAATGGGAACATTTTTCAGGTAGCCACGCACTTCGTTGAAAGCATTTGCCTCTACGACGAGCCCTTTTATCGGCCCCGAACATTCAATTTGAAGGCTGACCCGGTCATTGCCCTTCAAGCTCGCTGACATCAATCCAATGCCCAGATAAGCGCGACCCAGAACCAATGTTTCGAGAATGCCCAGTTCATGGTTCCACCGCATCTCGTTGACCATTCGTGTGCCGTTCATTAGGACACCGCGGACAGTCCCATCCGCTAATAAAAAATTGTACAAACGATCTCTGGTACCAGCCAGCAATTGTTCTTTGAGGGTGTTTCCGTACACCTTTTTTTTTATCATGGAATTGATGTCGAACCATAAATCGATTGATCTTTATTTTTTTAATTCTTCCACCTTCTCCACCATGCCTTTTATCAGCATATCCTGGACCTGGCTCATTGTTTTGAATTGCACGCCGACGCCATCAGGGACTGACCTTACAACTGTTCCGGTGATTTTGAAAGGCTTGACATGGTGGGAAAGTGAGAGGGTCAGGGTTATCTCATCTCCCAGGGCAAAGGGCTCACTGGTTTCGATAAACACACCGCCGAAGCCGATGTCTTTGATATAATTGTTTGAGGCACGGCTTTGATGAAGACAATCTGCGGTGATGAGACAGGAGACGCGTTTATGCAATCGTTTCTTTATTCCAGTGATTTCCTCGGCACTTTCTACGAGCGATGCCAACTGGCCCTCGGACATTTCTTTAATCAATTCAGACAGACGTGTCGTGAGACGTGTTCTTTCCTGCTGTTTTGAAGCGACAGCAGCTTCTTCTTCAGAGATTTTTATTTTAAGATAATTAAAGTCGGTTCCACATTGTGAACATTCGGTATCGTCCGGTTGACACTTTTGACCACAATTCGGGCATTCAGTCATAAGCCCCCCCTTTCGCTGAGCGGATCGCCTTTAAAGCAGGTGCAATGATTGAGCTAAAAACTAACATGATTTCAATTAGTTGTCAAGATTTAATGCCGCCGCGGCGCCCTTTAGGGCAAAAATTGATGATAAAAAAGATCATCACCCAATTTGCCATTGGAGTAAAATGCATGATTCTATGATTCTGTTTAAACCCGCTTCTTTTCATTTTTTTACAAGTTGTCTTTCCGAGATTTTTCCAGCCATTCCTTTATCTTGTGTTTCGGAGGCACTTTCCCGATGCACACGGCCTTGCCGTTAATGATTAAGGCCGGCATTCCCATCACCCCGTATTTGCCGATCTCTTTGATCTCCCTTACATGTTCCATATCCGCCGCGAGTTTCATTTCAGTTAACACAGCGATCACTTCCTGCTCGAGCCGATCGCACTGGGCACAGCCAGGCCCAAGGATCCGGATTTCCAGTACACCCGACGTCTCTTCTTGAACCGGTTGACCGAGAAACTTTCGGAATTCCCTAACGATGCACACGGCCTTGCCGTTAATGATTAAGGCCGGCA
>JBHPCZ010000153.1:0-7007 GCA_042573625.1 Thermodesulfobacteriota bacterium | reverse complement strand
ACCTTGTATTTATCAGCTTTAAACCGGGATCGATAAATGCCTACCAGCTTGATTTTACAACACCAGGAAGCTTGCCCTGTGAGGCAAGATCTCGAAAACAGATTCGGCAGATTCCGAATTTTCTCAGAAACGCTCTGGGCCTGCCACAGATCGGACATCTGTTGTATGTCCTGACCTTGAACTTGGGTTTTTTCATCGCCTTTATTCTAAGCGCTTTTTTTGCCAAATCATCCCCCTATTTCGATTTATGAATCCCAAAATTGCTCACGGAGAGAGCAAAACCAGATTTTTTTCGAAACCGTCAGTCTTTAATTCCTGAACGGCATCCCTAACAATTTCAGGAGTTCCTTTCCCTCTTCATCACTCTTTGCAGTTGTGACGATGGTAATATTGAGCCCTTTTATGTTATCGATTTTGTCGTAATCGATTTCAGGAAAAATAATATGTTCTTTGATCCCCAGGGTATAGTTGCCTTGCCCGTCCATTGCCTTTGATGAAAGTCCCCTGAAGTCACGAACACGCGGGAGGGCTACATTCACCAGTTTGTAATAAAAATCAAACATTCGTCTGCTGCGCAACGTTACCATGCAGCCTATGGGCATTCCTTCCCTCAGCTTAAATGCTGCGATAGATTTTCTGGCCCGGGTAACGACAGGTTGCTGCCCGGAGATAGTTCTGAGCTCTTCAACCGCCGAATCAAGCAGTTTGATATTATGAATCGCTTCGCCAAGGCCTATATTTATGACGATCTTTTCGAGTTTCGGGACCTGCATTCTATTTTTATAATTAAAGGTCTCGCTCAATTTCGAAGCGACTTCCTCATTATAATATTGTTTCAACTGTGACATTAAATTCCTCCGTCACGCCATCCTAAGAATCTATGATTTCGTTGCATTTTCTACAGACGCGTATCTTTTTACCATCCTCCAGACGTTTCATTTGGATACGTATGGGTGTCACGCATTTGTTGCACATCAACATGACATTGGACAGGTGGATCGGAGCTTCACTCTCGATAATTCCTCCCTGTCGATGCTGACCACTCGGTCTTTGGTGCCGTTTTACAATGTTGATGTTCTCGACAAGAACCCGGTTTTTCTTTCTGTTTAACTTTATCACTTTGCCAATTTTGCCTTTATCCTTGCCGGCGATAACTTTTACTTTGTCGTCCACTTTTATTTGGCATGTATCATATTTCATGAATCACTTCTCCACACGGTCGTAATTCCTTAAGTTTTCCGGGGCCTGCTTATGAAAAATCAGAAAATTCCTGGGAGAACCGGGCCGTGCCGTCCGACTTAAAGTGATGCAGGATGTTGACACTTCATTTTTTGAAAGGATCATCCCGTCATCCCGTGCATCGGTCCCTATGTGCTTATTGGAATTACACCCGATAGCTATAATACCTCCGGAGCCAGCGAAATGATTTTCATGAATCTCTTGGCTCTTAATTCCCTTGCCACAGGGCCGAATATGCGTGTTCCAATGGGTTCCTTGGCGCCGGTGATTAAAACAGCGGAATTGTCATCAAATCGAATATATGATCCATCCGGCCTTCTGATTTCTTTTTTGGTACGAACCACAACAGCCCTCAGGACCTCTCCCTTCTTGACCTTGGCATTCGGTATGGCTTCCTTAACCGAGACAACTATAATGTCTCCTATACTTGCATATCGCCTTCGGGAGCCTCCAAGAACCTTTATGCAATACAACACCTTAGCCCCTGAATTGTCTGCCACTGTTAATCTTGACTCTGCCTGAATCATCTTCCTTTTTATCCTTTACAATCAAACTGCTTTTTCGACGATCTTCCTTAGGCGCCATTTTTTTGTTCTGCTGAGGGGGCGGGATTCGGTGATCAATACCTTGTCTCCAACCTGGCAAGTATTTTCTTCGTCGTGAGCTGAAAACTTGCTACGTTTCCTGACATATTTTTTATAAAGACGATGTTGAACCAGTCTCTCGACCAGGACAACGATGCTCTTGTCCATTTTGTTACTTACAACTGTCCCGATCATTTGTTTTCTTTTCCCTCGATTTTTCATAGTAGCAACTATTTTATTCTGTTTCTTGTTTTTGTTGTTCAGTTTCTTTTATAATCGTTTTTACCCTGGCAATGTCGCGCTTTATTTGCTTCAACTTCTGGGGATTCTCAAGTTGACCGCTTTCGTTCTGAAAGCGCAGATTAAAGAGTTCCTCTTTAAGATCAACGACTTTTCGATGCGTTTCTTCAGGGCTGAGCTCTCTAATTTCGCTGGCTTTCATTATTGATCGCTCCTCTCAACAAATCTTGTTTTTACGGACAGTTTGTGTGAGGCAAGGCGGAGCGCCTCCTTGGCCATATCCTTTGAAACCCCTACTATTTCGTAAAGAATCTTTCCCGGACGAACAACGGCGACCCATGCTTCAGGTGCGCCTTTTCCCTTTCCCATCCTGACTTCAGCGGGTTTTTTAGTAATCGGCTTGTCAGGGAAAATTCGTATCCAGATCTTGCCGCCCCTCTTGACATGCCGCGTCATGGCAACACGGGCAGCTTCTATCTGTCTTGCAGATATCGCACCGCATTCGGTTGCCTGCAATGCAAATTCACCAAAAACCAGATTGCAGCCCCTGCGTGCCACTCCCTTCATCCTGCCTCTTTGCTGTTTTCGAAATTTCACCTTCTTGGGGCTTAACATCTTCTCTATCTCCTATATTCAACCCACACCGGCTTCAACCGGATCCTTTTTCAAGATTTCGCCTTTAAAAATGAATACTTTTATGCCGATGATCCCATATGTGGTGCGTGCTTCAGTAAAACCATAATCGATATCAGCTCTCAACGTATGCAATGGAACCCGGCCCTCTCTGTACTGTTCTGTTCGTGCCATCTCTGCGCCACCCAGACGTCCTGAACAGATGACCTTAATCCCTTCGGCACCAAACCGCATGGCCGATTGAATGCCCCGCTTCATGGCTCGACGAAATGCAACCCTTCTGACAATCTGAAGCTCGATATTCTCTGCAACGAGTTGGGCATCTATCTCGGGTTTTCTCACTTCCTGAATATCTATAAGCACTTCATGGGACACCAATTTTTCGAGTTCTTTCTTGAGCTGGGCGATTTCAGAACCCTTTTTCCCGATAACGATTCCAGGTCTGGACGTAAAAACACGGAGTTTGACGCGCTTCGAAGATCTTTCAATTTCGATCCTGGAAATGCCTGCATGGTAGAGCTTCTTTTTTATATATTTTCTGATATTATAATCTTCCAGAATATAATCCGCGTATTTTTTCCCTGCGTACCATCGGGATTCCCACGTTTTAACAATACCCAACCTCAATCCTACTGGATTTACTTTCTGGCCCAAGCTTTTACCCCCTTTTTAAACCGATTCGTCGGCTAAAATAACGGTTATATGAGCGGTCCGTTTCAATATTCTTGTACCCCTGCCGCGTGCCCTGGCTTTGAAACGTTTCAATGTGGGCCCCTGATCGGCGAAAACATTACGAACGACCAGTGAATCCACGTCAATATCCGGGCTTTGATCCGCGTTTGCTATGGCACTGCGGATAATTTTTTCTAAAATATTTGATCCCTTTTGCGGCATGAATTTCAAGATATCCAGCGCAGCCTCCACAGGCTTTCCCTTGATTGCCACAATCAGCTTGCGAACTTTCTGAGGAGAAATGCGGACATATTTTAATACAGCTCTAACCTCCATCACTTAGCTTTCCTTCTTATCATTTATCTTTTGTGTCTGATGATTGTATATTCCAAAACTTTTCATCTTCAATTTTCGCTCAGCCTTACCGATTCATTTTCAGTTTTTTAGAGCCGGCGTGCCCGTAAAACGTCCGCGTGGGTGAAAATTCACCCAGCTTGTGACCCACCATGTCTTCTGATATAAAAACAGGAACAAATTTCCTTCCATTGTGGACCGCCATGGTAAGGCCGACCATCTCCGGGACAATCGTCGATCGCCGGGACCATGTTTTAATAACCCTGCTACTTCGGGTTTTTTGAGCATCATCTATTTTTTTTAATAACTTTGCATCAATATACGGACCTTTTTTCAACGACCGTGGCATGATTTCTCCTGCGATTTTGTGGTATAGTATGGGTTTATTCCATAAACAAACAAGAGTTTGCTTATTCTATGCTCGTCTTTTAACAATATGACGAGTACTTTTCCCTTTCTTTCGGGTTCTGTATCCTTTGGTTGGCATACCCCAAGGAGAGCAGGGATGCCGGCCACCTGAAGATCTTCCTTCACCGCCACCCATTGGGTGATCTACAGGGTTCATTGCAACTCCTCTCACCTTCGGTCTTCTACCGAGCCAGCGTTTTCTTCCAGCTTTACCCAAGGCAATGTTCTCATGAACCACATTTCCGACCTGGCCTATGGTGGCGCTGCATTTCAAAAGAACCATCCGAACTTCTCCGGATGGAAGCTTAATCATGGCATATCGATCTTCCTTGGCCATCAACTGTGCAAATGTGCCGGCGCTCCGAACAATCTGGCCACCTTTACCCAAACGCAACTCAATATTATGGATATGCGTTCCAAGGGGAATATGACTCAGCGGGAGCGAATTGCCGGGTTTAATATCCGCTTCAGGTCCCGACATGATTTTATCCCCCACACGGAGATTATTCGGTGCCAGGATGTACCGTTTCTCACCGTCTTTATAATGCAAAAGCGCAATTCTGGCACTGCGGTTAGGATCATACTCTATCGATGCGACCTTTGCCGAAATTCCTGTCTTATCCCTTTTAAAATCGATAATCCTGTATTTTTTCTTGTGACCGCCGCCGCGGTGTCTGCACGTAATGCGTCCATGTGCGTTCCGCCCACCTGATTTTTTGACGACCCTTAGCAGACTCTTCTCAGGGGTTGTGCAAGTGATCTCTTCAAACGTAGAGTACGCCTGAGATCGTCGCCCCGGTGATGTCGGTTTTACTTTCTTAACAGCCATTTTACTTTAAGCTCCCAAAATTTTAGACGCCATCAAAGAAATCGATTCGTTCGCCCGGCATCAATGTTACAATCGCCTTCTTCCAGTCCCTGCGTTTCCCTAAAATTCGGCCTCTTCGTTTCACCTTGCCTTTAACCTGCATCGTCCGGACGCCGGCCACATTGACGTTAAAGATATTTTCCACAGCCCTTTTGATTTCAATCCTGTTCGCTTTCGGGTCCACTTCAAATGTAAGCTGATTGGAGGTCTCTTTTTGAATACTGGTTTTTTCGGTAATCAAGGGTCGCTTAATAACATCGTATTGAATCATGACAGCAACCTCCCTTCGATATTCTCTATCGAAGATTCAAGCAGAATTAAACTTTTATACTTCAGAATGTCATAGACATTCAGGCCTTCACTTCGAAGAACTTTTATGCCTGGAACATTTCTGGATGAAAGCTCCAATTTTTCATTTTTTTCTTTGGTTATAATCAACGCATTCTTTACGCTGAATGCATCTAAGACCTCCGTGAATTTTTTGGTCTTGATCTCTTCAAGTTCAAGCTTGTCAACTACAACAAGGCTGTCTTCCTGCAGTTTACTGCTCAAAGCCATTTTAAGGGCCTGTCTTTTCACCTTTTTGGGAACTTTGTAGGCATATGACTTCGGCTCCGGACCAAAGATAACACCACCGCCTCTGAGCAGGGGATCCTTGATGTTCCCACGGCGGGCCCTGCCGGTCCCTTTCTGCCTGAATAGCTTCCTTTGGCTTCCCTTGACATCACTGCGACGCTTTACGGATGCACTGCCCGAACGTTTGTTGGCCAGCTGCATTTTGACAACCTCGTGCAGAACACTCGATTTCACCGGCACGTTAAAAATTTCGTCCGAAAGGTCGATCTCTGAGATCTTTTCTGCTTTACTATTTAGAACATTTACGACTGCCATCTTATCTCTCGGTAATTTCTCAAGTAACTGAATTAAAATTGTTTAAAGGTCATCCGGCCAAGGGATCCAAAATGAAGCGACCTATGTTTCGAATTTGGGTTTTTTTATTTCGACGAGCCCTGATACCGGACCCGGCAGACACCCTTTTATCAATATTAGATTTTCATCCGATCGGATATCGAAAACCACGAGATTGCGAACCGTATTCCGGTTATTCCCATATTGCCCCGGCATTTTTTTGCCTTTAATAACTTTCGCCGGGGTGGCACTGCAACCGATGGAACCCGGAATTCTGTGACTGTGGCTGCCATGGGTCTTCTTTCCGCCGTGGAACCCGTGCCGCTTTATTACACCTGCGAAACCTCGGCCTTTGGATTTGCCTGTGACATCGACACGATCTCCGACTTCGAAAATATCAAGTGGTATGGTCTGGCCAACACTGTATTCGCTCGGATTGTTCACGGGAAATTCCCGCATAAACTCGAACAGAACATCCCCGCTTTTTTTCAGGTGCCCGCTCATCGGTTTGTTCACACGAGATTTCTTTTTTTCGCCAAAACCGAGTTGGAGCGCATTATATCCATCAGTTTCAATGGTCTTAATCTGGGTTACCACGCACGGGCCGGCCTGCACTACTGTTACCGGCGTATGTTCACCTTGAGAGGTAAACAGCCCGGTCATCCCCAGTTTTTTCCCTATTAATCCTCTGCACATGATTATATTTTATTCCTTTGCTACAACTTTATCTCTACATCCACTCCAGGAGAAAGATCCAATTTCATCAAGGCATCCACGGTCTGTTGGGTCGGATCGAGGATATCCAGAAGTCGTTTGTGTGTCCTCATTTCAAACTGTTCTCGCGATTTTTTGTCTATATGGGGAGAACGCAGGACGCAGAATTTGTTGATTCGGGTTGGAAGCGGTATGGGCCCTACAATTTTTGCTCCTGTTTTGTTGGTCGTATCAACAATATCTGCAGCGGATTGATCCAGAAGCTTGTGATCATATGCCTTGAGTCTAATTCTGATTTTGGTCTTCATTATCATGGCTTAAATCTTTCTCTTTATTAAACGATATCGCTTACCACTCCGGCGCCAACGGTTCGTCCGCCCTCACGG
>JBHPCZ010000152.1:0-7217 GCA_042573625.1 Thermodesulfobacteriota bacterium | reverse complement strand
GCACGTCCGGATCTGTGGGGAGGGCGCCGGGAAACCGGTGCCTTTACCCGGAAAACGCACCGTGTTTAACAAACCACAATATCTTGAACTTGAACGCTCTTTTATGATATGATCCAGATTATAATTTTCAGACAGAACCTGACCTCTTCCTGATCTCATAACACCCTGCGGCAGCGCGGTTCACTTCTCGGACACTCTGGAAATTGAAGAATTAAAGAATATCATCAGTATTGTTAAATTTTACGGTATTCAAGTATAATGCAAGTATCATGAACTCTCGATCTCATCAAGCCCATCGTCATCAGGTATAGGAAGAAGTTCAAGCTGTTCTGGCTACGGGGTGATTCGGCATTTGCGGACCCGGACACCTACGAATATTGTGAAGCTAACCGGATCACCTATTCCATCCGGTTGCGAGAAAACGCGTTTCTCACAAAGTTGATCAAGCCACACCTACAAAGACCTGTTGAACGTCCACCGAAAAGCGGGGCGCAGCTAAAGTACGTGGACCTGGAATACCAGGCGGGGAGTTGGGAAAGACCCCGGCGGGTGGTCGTGAAGATCGAGTGGCATTTTGGGGAACTGTTTCCCCGGTACTATTTCATCGTGGCCAATTCAAAGCTTGTAGCGAGTAAAGTGGTCAAGGTGTATAATGGGCGAGGGGATGTTGAAAACCGGATAAAGGAAGGCAAGAACACCCTGCGCTGGGACAAGACGAGTTGCCACCAGTTCAGGGCGAATGAAGCCCTGTTGAAAATGGGCATGCGGAACTGGTTTTTATGAAAAGTGCCGCATAATTCAGAATAAACATAAATTTTGGTCCCCTCGACTGGTGTTCCATTATAGGGACATCAAAAAAGGAGGAAATATGTTGCGCAGCATCAATGAAATTATTGGCTATACGTTAATGGCAACTGACGGAGAAATTGGAAAATGTGATGATTTTCTTTTTGAAGATCGGCCCTGGATTATTCGCTATGCGGTAGCAAAAACAGGCAACTGGTTGTTTGACCGTAAAGTGCTTTTGTTTTTAATCACACTTGAAAAGCCGGATTGGAATACCATGCTATTGCACGTTAATTTGACAAAACAGCAAATCAAAGACAGCCCGCCTTTGGATGATGATGCACCTATATCCAGGCAGTATGAAAAGCAATCCTTTTTATATTACGGATGGCCTGCATACTGGGCACATAGTGCTGAAGAAACCAGTGACAATGAAAGTTTTCTTCGATCCGTAAAAGAGGTCTCCGGATACAGTGCCTGGTGTGGTGAAAACAAGGCGGGAAAAGTGTTTGATTTTATTGTGGATGATAGCATCTGGGCCATTCGCTACATCGCTATCAAAACAAACAAGGATTTGGGCGGTAATAAAGTGTTGGTTGCTCCGGAATGGGTCCGCTCCGTTGACTTGATAAGCCAATCCGTCCATATCGATTTAACAAAAGAATTGCTTGAAAATTGTCCGGACTACAATCCGGAAGAACCTGTTAACCGAGACTTCGAGTCTATATTGTACGATTACTATGGACGTCCGTATTACTGGGAATCGGATGAGGCCGACCTTATTGGAAAAAAGTGAAATGAGCAGCATTCTGATAGTTGAAGACGACATCGCATTAAGACAGAAGATAAGAGATATTTATGGAGTGCCTTCCCTACAATTTCCGTTTTGGAAGCTTCAAACAGTGCTGAGGGCTTTAAAAAATCGCCGGCAACCAAGTGATCATGCTCGTAATGGACATACGTCTCCAAAAAGAAAACGGATTACACCTTACAAAAAAAATCAAAAACTCTTTTCCACAGAGATGTGTTACCATCCATTCGATCTACGATTCTCCGGAATACAGACGGATCGCCAAGTATGCCGGTGAAGACCATTTCCTGTCCAAGAGAAGTAACTCTATTAACGATATGATTACGCTGATAGAAGATACCCTGGGACACACCCTATATAATTGTGAAATTTAAATACATAATTCAGGATAGTAGTGAGTGCATGTCCCGCTAAGCTCCAGGATGCAGCGCATATATGTGCACAATATGTCCGGAATCAGGGGAAATGGTTGAATGCGTATATATCAAATTGCTTGGAATCAGGGATCAAGTCAGGGGAATACAATCAGGATAAAAACTGTCACCTGATAGCGTAAAAGGTCTGCATTGCGGTAAAATAAATTGGATATCTATGATTGAATGGCGATTCAAGAATGATTATCCGAACATGGAGTATTCAGAGGCTGAAAAGCTTTATGATACCGAAACAAATCGAAACAGGAACTTGCCGGTTGCCCTGTGTTCAATACTTACCGTATCTCAAATCAGTGTAAAATATAGCCAAAAACAAGGAAACCTTACATAGGCACTCAATTTTGAAAAGGTTCATTGCGGGGATCGTATCCTTCGAGATGAATAAGGGGTTTTATGATCTGTGTTGTCGGTGAAATTTTGTTCGACGTGTTTCCGTCTTACCAGCGCCTGGGGGGTGCCCCTTTTAATTTTGCCTTTCACCTGAAAAATCTCGGTTTTCCCGTTCGATTTATCTCGAGAATCGGAAATGATCCAGACGGCAAAAAAATCCTGGGCCTGTTAGAGAAGTATCGATTCGATCTGAATGATATTCAACTGGATGATATTCACCCCACCGGAACAGTAACGATCAAACTTGACGGAAATGGCGTTCCGAATTTCCGGATCACTCCGGATGTGGCTTACGACTATATCGAGTTCATACCGGAGGCTCACCGGGAATTAATCCATCGGGCCAAGCTGGTTTATTTCGGTTCTCTGGTGCAGAGATCTCAACAAGGTTTTGATAATGTACAAAAAATCATTGGCAATAAAGCGTCATCGGCTGTTGGTTTTTATGACATTAACCTGCGGCCGGATTGTTATAATGACCGATTGATTTTCGAATCGCTTTTTCAAGCAAATGCCATAAAGTTAAGCCATGAGGAGTTTGAGGAACTAAAACGGCTCATGATGTTTGAAAAAAACAGCCGCAGTTTTGTTCAATATTTGCTGGATTCGTATGGACTGAACATCATATCATTGACCAAAGGTCATGAAGGAAGCGATCTATATACCAGAAACGGTAATTTCAGTATTGACGCGGCAAAACCAGAAATGGTTGCCGATTCTGTTGGTGCCGGTGATGCTTATGCAGCAATGCTTGCTGCAGGTCTTATTAAAAATATGTCGCCGGAGATAATTATACAACATGCCTCTGCCTTTGCGTCATCGATCTGTGAGATAAAAGGGGCAATTCCCGAAACAGAAGTGTTTTACGAACCATTTCAATCGATGTTCGCTGAAGGAGAGTAAAGTGCCGACTCAAAGCCTATATATTCAATTGTTCAGCATTCACGGTCTGCTGAGGTCCGAAAGCATGGAGCTTGGCCGTGATGCAGACACCGGTGGACAGATAAACTATGTCATTGAACTCGGCCGCCACTTAAGCCGGGCCAAAGAGGTTAAAAAAGTCGATCTTTTCACCCGGCTGATTGTGGACAAAAAGGTTTCTGAAGACTACGCTCAACCCATTGAAAAAGTAAATAAGAAATTCCGGATCGTTCGAATTCAGTGCGGCGGCCGCAAGTACTTCCGCAAGGAACTTTTATGGCCTCACCTGGACGAATATATTGACAAGACCATTAAATTCATCAAACGTGAAAATGCCATTCCGGATATTGTACACGGTCATTATCCGGATGCCGGGTATGTGGCCATGCAGATGTCACGCATTTTCGGAATACCTTTTGTGTTTACCGGTCATTCCCTGGGCAGGGCCAAAAAACAAAAGCTCCTGAACGATGGTGCGAAGGAAACGGAGATCAACAAAAAATACAAGATTGACCACCGAATTGCCATTGAAGAAGAACTGCTGAAAAATGCGGACCTGATTGTCGCAAGCACGACTCAGGAAGTTAATGACCAGTATGGCATGTATCAACACGGTGATCTGCCTGATTTTCAGGTTATACCGCCGGGGCTTAATCTCGACAAATTTTACCCCTATTATCACGACATTCTACCTGAAAGTGAAAAGTCCGAAGCGGAGATGTATGCCCAGGCCTCTATTTTACAGGAGTTGAACCGCTTTTTTATCCAACCTGACAAACCGTTGATCCTGGCTTTGTCTCGGCCGGATGAACGTAAAAACATTTCCGGGCTTGTTAAAGCTTACGGCGAAGACCGAGAACTTCAATCCATAGCCAATCTGGCAGTTTTTGCGGGGATTCGGAAAGATATAGAGACAATGGAAGAAAACGAGAGAGATGTACTGACTCGTATGCTGCTGCTCATGGACAAATATGATCTATACGGTAAGATGGCGATTCCCAAAAAGCACGACTTCGAATATGAAGTTCCGGAGCTGTATCGTGTGGCTGCAAGCAAGAGGGGTGTGTTTGTCAATCCGGCATGGACGGAGCCTTTTGGCCTGACCCTGTTGGAGGCATCCGCCACCGGCCTTCCTGTCGTTAGCACACAGGACGGCGGACCCCAGGACATTATTGCCAACTGCCAAAACGGCATCCTGGTAGATCCGAGCGATACGCGAAAAATTGCTGCCAGTATCAGACAAATTCTCACCGATGACGAAAAGTGGGATCGATATTCGAAAAACGGTATCATGAAGGTTCGAGATTACTACACCTGGGAACGCCATGCTCAAAGATATACCAAAGAAGTAAAACAGCTCGCAGCAGCACAAAAAACCTCGGACATGCAGGTCACCGTTCCCTCAGATTCGATCGGAAAACGATTGGTCAAGCTCAACTATTTTTTAATTACCGACATTGATTTCACGCTGATCGGCGGAAACAATGGCCATCTTCAAACTCTGATCGAATTGCTCAAAGAACATCGAATGTCTATCGGCTTCGGCGTTGCCACCGGCCGCGATGTAACATCCGCCGTTAAATTTTTGAATGAACACGGCGTGCATCATCCCGACGTGATCATTTCATCGGTGGGTTCAGAGATCTATTATGGCAAGGCATTGCAGTATGGGCAGGGATGGGAGACTCACATATCGAACCAATGGGACCGGGAAAAGATCGTCACGCTTCTCGAACGTTTCGATTTTCTGAGATACCAGGAGGAATCGAACCAGAGTCGGTTCAAAATAAGCTATTATATGGCTCCTGGTAAAGATCGGATGGCCATAATCCACGATCTGTTGACCAAAAACAAATGTCGCTACTGCATCATCTATTCCGGTCAGAAGTATCTGGATATCCTTCCATTCCGGGCTTCCAAAGGGAAGGCCATACGGTATTTGAGTTACAAGTGGGAAATCCCGCTGAGAAACTTGCTGGTTTGCGGGGATTCCGGCAACGATGAAGAAATGCTTCGTGGAGAGCCTCTGGCCGTCGTGGTAGGTAACTACAGGAAAGAGCTTGAAAAATTAAAAGGCGCCAGAAATGTTTATTTTGCCAAAAGCGAATACGCCGGCGGAATCCTCGAAGGGATTGAAAAATATGGGTTTATCGAAAAGGCAAGAGGTTGAGCACAATGACCATTAAAAACCAGGTTCAATTGATAACGTACCCGGACAGTTTGGGCAAGAATCTAATGGAACTTCACTATGTGCTTCGGAAATATCTGATCGATGCCATCGGCGGTGTTCACATTTTACCCTTCTACCCGTCATCGTCCGACAGGGGTTTCGCACCATTGACCTATGATGATGTAGACCCGAATTTCGGAACATGGGATGATGTGAACAAAATCGGAGAAGATTTTGATTTAATGATCGATTTCATGGTCAACCACATTTCCAGACAATCTCTTTTTTTTCAAGACTATTTGGAAAATGGCGAAGCTTCCGAGTATGCGGATATGTTTTTAAGTTTCAACAAACTCGTACCGGGCGGCGAAATCAGTGACGAGGATCTGGCCAAAGTCTATACACGGAAACCCCGTCCACCTTACTTGGTTATCGAACGTGCCGACGGGTCCAGAGAGAAAATATGGTGCACATTCGATTACGAACAGATAGACCTGGATCTGCAATCTCCCAAGACCAGGGAAATTTTTCGAAATTTTTTGATACGTCTGGCACGCAGCAATGCTAAAGTCATACGGATTGATGCTTTCGCATATACCACGGTCAAAATCGGAACCAATTGCTTCTTTTTAGAACCGGAGGTTTGGGAACTTCTGGGGTGGTTGAACGATTTCGTTTCCGCATTCAATAAAGACATTCTGCCTGAAGTTCACGAACACTATTCCTATCAGCTTAAACTCGCCGAAAGAGGGTATTGGGTATATGACTTTTGTCTTCCTATGCTGGTATTGCACACGCTGTACCACCACAGTAATCAAAGGTTGGTCAACTGGCTTAAAATCTGCCCCCGAAAACAGTTCACCACTTTAGATACCCATGACGGTATCGGCGCGGTAGACGTTGCTGATCTGCTCAGTCAGGACGAAATCGATCGCACAATAGAAGGCTTGTATGAAAAAGGATCCAAGCTAAAAAAGATTTACTCCGGACCCGATTATCAAAACCTGGATATTTATCAGGTGAACTGTACCTATTATTCGGCCCTGGAGTGCAATGACGATTCATATATCGCAGCACGAACCATACAGTTTTTCACTCCGGGTATACCGCAAGTGTATTACGTCGGTCTTCTGGCGGGTGAAAACGATATCGAACTGTTGGAAAAAACACAGCTGGGGCGAAATATCAATCGACACAATTATACTCTGGAAGAAATTCATGAAGCTTTTAAAAAGCCGGTTGTCCGGCGTTTGCTTCGTCTCATGAAATTTCGAAATTCGTATCCGGCTTTCGACGGTGAATTTCGAATCGAAGACTCGCCCGAAAATCAGATGGTGATGACCTGGGCACAGAACAATTATCAGACAACCGCCGCGATTGATCTAAATGATTACCATGTAACGATTACCTATTTTGACCCGGAATCCGACACATCAAAGCAATTTGAGGTTTAGCCGTACCCCATCAAAATGAAAAAGTAACGGCAGCTGGACAACGCCTGAAATACTTTTTATCAACACGATCTCATGGACCGTGTAATCGCCGCTAAACCTGCCGTTAACGAATTCACGTATAGCTAACTTGAAGGTTCACTTTTTGAAGCCCGAAATTTGCATGATTTTGGTACGAAATCTTCAATCCGAAAAACTTTGATATCTGCAAGTGCGCCACGAGCGCACTTTTAATATATAGTCAAAAGTGTGTG
>JBHPCZ010000151.1:0-7331 GCA_042573625.1 Thermodesulfobacteriota bacterium | reverse complement strand
TTAGATAGTGTTTTTTAAAAGAAATATGTTTCTATTATGAAAAAAACCCGATTGAAATTCCTATTCCTGGAGCCTTTTTTTGGCGGATCGCATCGCCATTTTGCCGAAGGCTTGCGCTCACATTCACGGCACATAATAGATCTTCTCACCCTGCCCGCCCGCTTCTGGAAATGGCGAATGCGTGGGGCCGCCCTCTATTTTTTTAAAAAAATACCTTCTCTGGAAGGGTATGACGGGCTGATCGTGTCAGACCTGATGAGTCTTTCGGACTTCAAGTCGCTCTGGGGATCTTCATGCCCCCCCGCTCTGGTCTATTTCCATGAAAATCAGATCACCTATCCCCTGGCCCCCGGCGAGAGTGTTGATTTTCAGTTTGGGTTTACCGATATCACCACCGCACTGGCAGCGGATCAGATTCTATTTAATTCCCGATTCCACTTGGATGCCTTTTTTTCAAATCTTCCCGATTTTATTAACATGATGCCTGAATACCGGCCGAATTGGGTGGTCAATGAAATCCGCTCCAAGTCCGAATTCATCTATCCGGGTTGCCGGTTCCCGGCAGAAATGGAACCATTGGCGCCTTTGGATTCCGCGCCACCTCTGATCGTCTGGAATCATCGCTGGGAGTTTGACAAAAATCCGACCGATTTCTTTAACGCCCTGGATGCCGTAATTGAGCGGGGCGTCGATTTCCAAATCGCACTTCTGGGGGAAAACTTTCAGGTGGTTCCTGAAGATTTTATCGCTGCCCGGAAACGCTACGGGAGTCGCGTGGTTCGATATGGCTATGTCGAGTCCGCAGAAAAATACCGTGAATGGCTTATGCGAGGATCAATTGTCATTAGCACCGCAAAACAGGAAAATTTCGGCATATCTGTGATCGAGGCCATCCGCTATGGCTGCATCCCCCTTCTCCCTGACCGGCTCGCCTACCCGGAAATTCTTCCCCAGGCGTTTCATTCAGATTTTCTCTATAAAAACCCGGAAGACCTGATTGAAAAGCTCTTTTTTATTGTCACAAATTATCCCCGGTATCAGGCTCAACGAGATAATCTCTCTGGGGCCATGGGATCTTTTGCCTGGGAGAATCTCATAGATGACTATGACGAAGCACTGGAAAACCTGGCCTGTCAGGCAGGGGATTAAAAGCCGGATATTTTTTTGAGTCATCGCCGAAAACGTTGACGGTTTTGAGAAGGATTCAAGGATTCAAGGGTCCGAGTGAAAAGCTTAAGAATTACATTGAGTTGAAAGTTTGACAAATGTCGCACAAACGCTATTTGGATCTTCATAGAATAACGAAAATTTAAAGGCTCTCATGGAGGATACAAAGGAATTGAAAGGATACTCAAAGCGCTGATAAAACCGTTGAAAACAACCCCTTGAGCCCTTGAATCCTTAAATCCTCAAACCCTTTTCTCCAAGCAAATTGTTCAAGAACCTTATTTTTAAATGGCAGCTTGATTTCCACGGGACACTTGTCTATAACACCCCTAATCTTGGCATCGAACTCTGCCTGCGATCGCCAAGTCAGATGAATCGCCGAAACGACCGGTGTGTTCGAAAAATCAGAAACAAGGAGTACGCCAATGATCAACCGATTACAAAAATGGAAAATGTTGTTGCTCTTCTTGATGGGTATCGGGTATCTCTACCCTCAACTCGCTGATGCCGGCTGGGAGTGGAGAGACAAAAAAGAATTGAGCTTTTCTGACCCCGTGCTGGATGTTTCAGAATCATTCGATGGAGAGTGGCTGTTTGTATTAGCGCCAAAAGAAGTTCTCATCTATTCAATTCCTGAAAACAAAACGCACCTTCGTATTCCCCTGGATAAAAACTACGACCGGCTGGTGCATTCTCCTAAAAACAATACCCTTATATTGACCAGCCGGTCAGAAAAGGCAGTCAAGATTATTCAGCTTCACATCAGGCATACAATTGATGTATCGGAGCGGCCTTTTATCGGCGCTGAAAATTCCCCCATAACCCTATCGGTTTTTTTTGACTACCAGTGACCCTCATGCGCGCGGCTTGAGCCGCTGCTCCGGCAGTTGCCGGAAAAGTACCCTGGAAAAGTCAGAGTCGTTTTTAAAAATTTCCCCCTTTCCCGTCACAAATATGCGAAAAAAGCGGCAACGGCAGCCCTTGCAGCTCGCAAGCAGGGAAAGCACATAGAGTTTCACGACACGTTGTTTAAAAACTATAAAATGTTAAACGATACAAAAATTATGGATATCGCAAAAGAATTGAATCTCGATATAGAACAATTACAAAAAGACATGGAAGATCCCGAGATAAATAAGCTGATTTTTAGTGATATTATGGACGGCAGAAAGGCAGACGTTCAAAGCGTACCGTCGATGTTTCTTAACGGGAAATATCTGAAAATTCGGGGCACCCAGGAACTCTATCAGATGATCGAAGAAGAGTTAAAAAATATCGATCAGTCTTAACAAAAATGGATCTCGATGAGGACACGATCAAGTAGAAAGGAATCATCTTATTTCGAACCATTTCCCTCGTTGGATTCCCCCTTAAGAATTTGCCTTTTAAGCTACAGGAGCCATCCCCATTGTGGTGGTCAGGGTGTATACCTCAAGAACCTGAGCAGGGCGCTTTCAGATCTTGGTCATCATGTTGAAGTGGTTTCAGGCCCGCCGGATCCGCTTCTGGACGAAAATATCCCCATTTTTCGCCTTCCGTGCCTTGATCTCTATAACCCTGAAGACCTGTTCCGAACCCCCACCTTCAGAGAGCTTTCCAACCCCATAAATTTATTGGAGTGGATCGGAGTTTCGAGTATGGGTTTTCCCGAGCCCTTTACGTTCGGGCTCAGAGCCTACCAGTTTTTAAGAGGCAAGTTTCACAAATACGACATTATCCACGACAACCAGAGTCTATCATACGGAATCTGGGCGATGAATAAATTTGTACCGACCATTGCCACCATTCATCACGCCATTACTGTGGACCGGGACATTGCCGTCAGGTCCGTTTCAAGCGTATGGAAAAAGATGAAATATATGCGATGGTATTCATTTATCGGCATGCAGAAAAGGGTTTCCCGAACCCTTTCACGCATCATTACCGTTTCCGAACGAGCAAAAAATGACATTAGCAGATTCTTTAAGATACCTGTGCAGCGTTTTAAGGTCATACCCAACGGCATCAACACGAACCTTTTCTCACCCCTTCCGGAAATCAGACGTAAAAAAAATCGAATTATTGTAACCAACAGTGCGGATACCCCGCTCAAAGGCCTTGAATTTCTTTTAAAGGCTGTGGGGATATTATCCAAAAATCGTGAGGTTAGGCTCATTGTTATCGGTACCCCCAAAAAAAATGGCAATATCGTCCGATTGGTACGAGATCTGGATATCGGGAATTTTATCACCTTTACAGGCCGGATTGATGACAAAGAACTGGTTCAACAGTATGCAAAGGCCGCTGTGGCAGTTGTTCCTTCGATTTATGAAGGATTCGGCTTTCCGGCCGGTGAAGCCATGGCGTGCGGTGTTCCGCTCATCAGTACCACCGGTGGTGCACTCCCGGAAGTTGTGGATGATGCCGGCCTTCTTGTTCCGCCCGCTGATTCTCAAGCACTCGCAAGCGCGATCACGACGGTTCTCGACAATACTGAAATGGCAAATAAACTGGGGCGAGCCGGCTATCAAAGGGTTCAAAATCAGTTCACATGGGAAAAAGCAGCGGAAAGCACCGTTGAATCCTACAAAGAGGCCATTCGTGATCACCGTCGACTTTAACAGGGTCGGGATTAAACCCGGCGACCGGATACTCGATGTGGGTTGCGGGACGGGCCGTCACGTTTGTGCGGCATATCAATTCAAGAATGTAACCGCCATCGGCGTGGACATGAATTATAACGATCTGCTTGAAGCCAGAAACAGGTTGATCAATGTAAAAAAACCGGAAAAAGACAGCGGAACATACGGTACAATTGTTACCGACATCACCGCTCTGCCCTTCCAGGATAACTTTTTTGATCTTCTGATCTGTTCGGAGGTTCTGGAACATGTCCGCGACCAGAAGGCCGCGATTTACGAAATAATAAGAGTCTTGAAACCGGGCCGGAACCTCGTCGTGAGTGTTCCGAGATATTTCCCGGAACGGATCTGCTGGGCCCTTTCCCACGAATACCGGAACGAAAAGAACGGCCACATCCGAATTTATAAACAGCCGGAATTGATTGCACTTTTCGAAAGTAACGGCGCGCTAAAAAGGGCGGTTCATTTTGCCCACAGCCTTCACACGCCCTACTGGTGGCTGAAATGCCTTGTCGGACCCTCAAGAGACGATTCAATTCCCGTTAACCTGTATCACCGCTTCCTTGTGTGGGACATCATGAAACACCCGAAAGTGACACGTTTTTTGGACCATCTGTTGAATCCGATCCTGGGGAAAAGTCTTGTTTTATATTTCCAAAAAAAATCGATTGAGTGAGTCTCCTCCCGCATAGCGGGAGGCATCAGGAAGCCCCCACAATGAGGGCATCGCCCTATACTACGGAAACAGCAGCTATACACAGTTGCTGAATATCCAATATCGAACACGGAATGTCCAATGATGAAGTGCTCTCTTCCCTGCCTTTGTCATAAGACCGCGCCAAATTTCATGAAAAAATTCAACCTAAAAGAAAGCACGCTGTTTTCCTTCTACATTCGACATTGGATATTGAATATTCGATATTCAACACACCGGTTGAGCAATACCGCTCTTATCAGGGGTACCTCGGCGGTAGAACCTCTCCGGGTCCTCCGCCAGAGGCGGAGGGTTTAGGGCACAACTAAATATCTGATCTTCTTATCTTCTATGCTTCTAATCTTCCAGTGTTCTGCGCCATGCGCTATGCGCCACCGGTTTCACAATTTTTGCAGCACACCCAGCGTCTTAATCATGGGAAGCTCTCTGAAACGTCCGGATGAAACGGCAAGCTTGTATATCTGATACGGCGCCTGCCCCCCTTTCTCAGGATCCTTGAAAATGTCGTGAATCAGAAGATATCCGTCCGAGATAATGTGTTCGGACCAGGCAATGTAGTCCGTGTGGACAGCTTCATATGAATGCCCGCCATCAATAAAAACCAGGCTCAGGGGCGTTTTCCATGAACGCGCAGCAACGTCAGACCTGCAGACAACGGGAACAACCGTATCCTCGAGCCCGGCCATTTCCACAGTTTTTCTGAATTCTCTAAATGTGTCCACTCGCCAGGACACGGGATCATAAAGCTCAGGATCAAAATACAATTCCCCGGGCTGCTGTTCTTCAGACCCTCTGTGATGATCAATGGAAAAAAGAATCCCATTGTTCGTTTTGCAGGCCGCGCCGAGGCATATTGCCGACTTTCCGCAATAACTCCCGATCTCCAGGCAGGGGCCAAGCCTGCTGGCCTTTAATGCAATGTCGTACAGGCCCCTGCCCTCCCGGGCATCCAGGAAGCCTTTGATATGATCCAACCCGAATATTTCTTGAAAATTTTCCGTTAAATCTGTCATATCGATTGAATGTCCAACATCGAACACGGAATGTTCAATGACGAGGTGTTCTCTTCTCTACCGTTGCGATATAATCGAGAGGTCGGGACGTTTTTATCATTAAGCTTTATAAGGTAGCGAAATGGGTGATCAGATTTTAAAGCGTGTGCTGTTTGAGTGTATTAAGGATCGTTTGAAAGAACAGACACCTTGCATAGATCTTACATCGCGATGGATAGTCATTCGTTGAGCGAGCCGGCTGTTTTACTATGAAAGCCTCTGTTCTTTTATTACGAGCCTTTATACACGAGTTCACACGGTTTAAAAAATGATTATCCATGGAGCGGCCTGAGAGGGACAACTCCTCGACTGCTCATATAGTTAAATCGTAAAACGTCTCCGGAGCTTCTGTCGTAGGCGGGGTGGGGTTGGGTATAGCCAAATACGGTGCGTTAATGCTTTTGTACAATACGGGCTCAAGCAACCGGTTACGGCATATCATCATATCCTCTAACCAGAACCTCCCTGGGTTTAGCGCCGTCCGAGGGACCGACGATGCCCTCTTTCTCCATCATCTCTATTATCCGGGCGGCCCTGTTGTAGCCGATGCGCAGATGCCGTTGAACCATCGATATGGACGCTTGTCCGCTCTTTGTAACAAGTGCCACGGCATCATCGTATTTTTCGTCATGGATCTCGTCGCCGGGTGCAGCGGTTTCCTCCACGGGTGCTTTCGTCACATCCCGGTTGTATTCCGGTGTTTCCTGTTTTTTTAGAAATTCGGTGATTCTCGATAGCTCCGCCTCTGATATATAGGCCCCGTGAATGCGCTGAATCTTGGACGTCCCCGGCGGTAAAAGAAGCATATCCCCGTTTCCGAGCAGGTTTTCCGCACCATTGGCATCGATAATCGTTCTTGAGTCTGTTCGGGAAGAGACCTGAAAGGATAGACGGGTTGGGAAATTTGCCTTGATGATCCCGGTGAGTACATCCACCGAAGGCCTCTGGGTCGCAAGTATCAGGTGGATGCCGGCAGCTCTCGCCATCTGGGCAAGGCGCGTCAGCGCAACCTCCACATCGCGGGAAGCGGCCATCATAAGATCCGCAAGTTCATCAATAACAATAACAATAAACGGCAGTTTCAGCGCCTCTTCTTCCGTGTCTTGCTCTTCTTTATCTATCTTCTGATTGTACTGTTTGATATTCTTGGCTTTTTTTTCTGAAAGCAACTCATACCTTCTTTCCATCTCCTTTACAGCCCAGAAAAGGGCATGGGTTGCTTTTTTGACATCGGTCACGACGGGCGTAATAAGATGTGGAATCCCATCATATAAAGAAAGCTCTATCCTTTTGGGGTCTATCATCAACAGCTTTACTTCATCGGGTGTCGATTTATACAGTATGCTGCAAATCATGGCATTCAACCCCACGCTCTTGCCTGTTCCTGTTGCCCCGGCAACCAGGAAATGCGGCATCTTGTCCAGCTCTGCCACCACAGGCTTACCGATGATATCCTTGCCCAGGCATAGGGCAAGATTCGATTTGGACTTTTCAAAGGCAGCGGAAACAACAAGTTCCTTGAATTTTACAATCTGTCTTTCGGCATTCGGGATCTCAATTCCGATCACAGCCTTTCCGGGAACCGGCGCCACGATTCGGATACTTGCAGCACGCAGGGTAAGGGCGAGGTCGTCCGTAAGGTTGACGATTCTATTAATCTTAACACCGGGGGCAGGTTCGTATTCAAAGGTTGTAATGACAGGGCCCGGGGATACGGCGACCACCTTTCCATTGACACCAAAATCTTCGAGTTTCTTTTCCACCAGTTTCGACTGC
>JBHPCZ010000150.1:0-7473 GCA_042573625.1 Thermodesulfobacteriota bacterium | reverse complement strand
GCAGCGGGACAATCGACGACCTGATGCTGGATATGGAAAAACCGAAAAACAAATAAACCACTGTTTATCATCAACTGATACGATCAATATGACAAAGATGTATTCCCTGCCATCCCTTTTTTACGACAAGGTCATTCTCAAGCGGCCGGGAATCGTCATTATCTGTCTTCTGGCAGTGGTCACTTTTCTTGGGTTTCAGGCAAGGCACTTTAAGCTAGACGCATCAGCGGAAACATTGGTTCTGGAAAATGACAGAGACCTGAATTACTCTCGACTTATCGATTCCCGTTACAGCCTTCAAGATTTTTTATTGCTGACTTACGCCCCAAAAGGCGACCTGTTTTCAGACAAAATGCTGGCAAACCTGACCCGGTTGCGAGATGAATTAAAACAGCTTGAAAGGGTGTCGTCCGTCGTTTCAATACTGAACGTCCCTTTGCTGGAAAGCCCTCCCGTGCCGATCAAGGAGCTGACCAGTAATGTCCAGACCCTTGAATCGCCTACGGTTGACAGAAAACTGGCCAGGATCGAGTTCAAAGAGAGCCCCCTCTACCAAGATCTGCTGATCAGCCCGGACCTTAAGACGACCGCCCTTCAAATCAAATTTCCAATCGATGAGGAGTACCAGAATTTACTCAACCGTCGCAATCATTTCCGTCAAAAACAATCCAATGCCGCTCTGACTGCCGAAGAGGCTGCTGAGTTTAAAAAAGTTACGAAGCGTTTTCAAAAGCACCGGGACAAAATGAAAGAGTTCCGGCATCAGGATATTATTGCGATCCGTGCGATTATGGATAAATACCGTCAGGACGCGGATCTTTTCCTGGGCGGTGTCAGCATGATCGCAGACGACCTGGTCAGTTTTATCAAGAACGATTTGAAGATATTCGGCCTCGGCGTACTCTTTTTTCTGATCGTTACGCTCAGCATTATTTTCAGAAGAATACGCTGGATCTTTTTACCGCTGCTTTGCTGTGCGTTTTCCGCCATTTCCATGGTGGGACTTCTAGGGCTGTTTGGCTGGGAGGTCACGGTGATCTCGTCTAACTTTATTTCCTTGCAGCTGATCATCACCATGGCCATTACGATCCATCTGATCGTGCGATATCGGGAACTCCATTTCGAAAATCCGGAAACCGAACAACGAAAACTCATCCTCGACACCGTCCGTTTCATGATGAGACCGTGCCTGTACACATCCCTGACGACGATCGCCGGGTTTGGTTCACTGCTGCTCTGCGACATTCTGCCGGTCATCACCTTCGGCTGGATGATGATTGCCGGCATTTCCGTATCGCTGGTCTTGACTTTTTTGCTCTTTCCTTCCTGTTTGTCGCTCTTCAGCAAACATACCCCCCGAGACAGAAAGAGCTCACACTTTTCATTGACCGCGTTTTTCGCCAGATTCACCGAAGCCCACGGCAGGTTGATTCTGGCAATCAGCTGTATTATCCTTATCATCAGTGTTGTCGGAATTTCCAGATTGGTGGTTGAAAACAGTTTTATCGACTATTTTAAAGATACCACCGAAATTTACCAGGGCATGAAGGTTATTGATCAAAACCTGGGTGGAACTACCCCGCTGGACGTTACTGTCGATGTGGAAAAACCGGAAGCACCGGATAAGATCACTGTACCCGCTGACGACGGGGAAAAAAGCGATGAATTCGACGAGTTCGACGAGTTCGACGAGTTCGAAGAAACGGAGGACGATGATAAATATTGGTTTACCACCGACAAAATGGCCCAGGTTAAAAAAATCCACGATTATTTGGACAACCTGCCGGAAACCGGGAAGGTCCTGTCGATGGGAACAATGATGAAAATCGCTGAAAAGATAAACAACGGCGAACCATTGGACAATTTCAAGCTGGCCCTGCTTTACAGTCAAATACCGGACGGCTTCAGAAATATCATTTTAAAACCCTATGTCTCCGTGGAGCATAATCAGTTCCGTTTCTCCATCCGGGTCAGGGATTCTGAAAAATCATTAAAGCGGGACAGGCTGCTGAAACAGATCCGACACGATTTGACCCATAAGCTGGGATTAAAACCCGAAAATGTGCATTTGTCCGGAATGCTGTTGCTTTACAATAACATGCTTCAGAGTCTGTTCAATTCACAGATCCTGACCCTTGGCGTCGTCGTGCTGGCACTGATGGGCATGTTTCTGATCCTTTTCAGGTCTTTGAAAATTGCGTTGATTGCCATTTTCCCCAACCTGCTCTCCATCGGAGTCGTTCTTGGCTTCATGGGCTGGATGAATATTCCGCTGGACATGATGACCATTACCATCGCGGCAATCAGTATCGGAATTGCCGTGGATAACACGATTCACTATATTCACAGGTTCACTCATGAGTTCAAAACCGATCGAAATTACATCCAAACGCTTCATCGCTGTCACGGCAGCATCGGCCACGCCATGTATTATACATCAGTGACGATCATCATCGGCTTTTCAATCCTGGCCCTCTCCAGTTTTATTCCCAGTATTTATTTCGGCCTCCTGACGGGATTGGCAATGCTTATCGCTCTGATTGCCGCGCTGACGCTGTTGCCGCAACTGTTGGTC
The DNA here is from genome assembly GCA_042573625.1 of Thermodesulfobacteriota bacterium. GTDB lineage: Bacteria > Desulfobacterota > Desulfobacteria > Desulfobacterales > UBA11574 > JBHPCZ01. The sequence continues at coordinate 4,898 of JBHPCZ010000150.1, read as the reverse complement.
GTTGTCAGGCCTTTTGGACCTGAGCACGAAGAGGAGCTGAAAATCTAAAATGAAGTTTCAACCAATTTATGGAGAAAACAAAATCGAAAGGCATTTATAAATATGAGTAAAAAACATCTGATTCACCTGTTGTCTCTTCTCCTTCTCTCCATATTCGCATGGACCGGATGCGCCCACAAACCTGCCACCACTTCCGGTGCAATGTCGACCGGTTCGCCGAACCAGCAGAACCCGGAAATGAAGACCGCTCAGACAGACCCGACGCCGCAGGAAACCAAAACGGAAGATGAATTCGGTGACGATTTGTTTGACGAAGAGTTCGAAGAAGAGATAATAACAATAGCGGACCCCCTTCGCCCCTGGAACTGGCTCATGTTCCATTTCAACGACAAAATGTACTTCTGGTTTCTAAAACCGCTCGCACAGGGATACCGGTTTTTGGTACCCGAACTGGCTAGGATCGGTGTGAAGAACGCTTTTCACAATATCGCCACTCCCGTCCGCTTTGCCAACTCTATTTTGCAGGGAAAAGGCCGCTTGGCCGGTGTAGAATTGGGCAGTTTTATGATCAACAGCACCTGGGGGGGCCTTGGTCTCATGAATCTGACCCAGGACCATCCCGAGCTGAAACCGAGTGATGAGGACCTGGGTCAAACATTAGGATACTGGGGTATCGGCAACGGCTTTTATCTTGTGTGGCCCTTTTTGGGTCCTTCAACTTTTCGGGACAGCGTGGGCAGAGCCGGAGACAGCTTTTTAAACCCCATTCGTTTTATTGACGAATACTGGCTCGAATTTTGGCTCTCCCTGGGAACGAACAGTGTTAGGATGCTGAACGAGACTTCTTTTCGAATCGGGGATTACGAGGCTTTCAAGAAATCTGCCATCGAACCCTATGAAGCGCTTAAAGACGCCTATATACAGAACCGGAAAAAGAAAGTGGAAGATTAGGATTGGCAAAACCGGCCACGGCCGCGTGTAGGATGTGCGATGTGATCCTGGGATCTTGCCGGATTTAAGGAATCCCCGCAACCCTGATTTTGTCGGGACAGGGAATGTATTCGCTTTTTCAGTTCAGAAACATCGTAAGCAACGACCGACGCTCTGCCTAAATTTAATTCAATATCTATACATTAAAGATCTGTTCAAATTCCGCGACATCCTCTTCTTTCATAACGCCCATTCTTACGGCAACCTCAGGCGTAAACAGGGCAAAGGTCCCTTCGGACCTGGAACAGAGTTTTCCCTCATCACTGTAAAGGAAACCCTCCATCAGCGCTTCCCGTTCACTCTTCACCTCAAGTACCTTCCCTTCAGCCATCAACGCCTTTCCGGTATAGACCGGGTTCTTAAAATCAACCGTGATTGACTTTGTTAAGATAATCTTTTTCAACTGGACAATCGCCGACCAGCTCATGATCTCATCCAGAATGGCGGAGATAACGCCGCCGTGAACCAGATTACTCCAGCCGCACATATGGTCCGGCACGGTGACCCGTGAGAGCAGGGATTTGTCACTGGAAAAGAATTCCATCTGAAGTCCTGATGCGTTTCGAGGGCTGCACCCGAAACAATTGTGATTGTCCAGCGCAGGGATCTGCTTAAGCTGTTCAGTTGTTTCTTTAAACTCCATGAATTCCACCCTGTTTCTGTGTTCGTTCGCTCAATGAAGTTGATGACCAACGCCTTGGCGTTGCATGGCATAACTCCTTCCCTGATCTTCTGTGATTTCGGCTTTTATGGTCGCATATTCGCCTCTTCCACAGTCCGTGTCAAGAAAAATGCTTCTGCCGGCGCTTTGTACCCTTTTTGAGCCCGCATTTCTCATGAAGCATTTATTTTGGTCTTAAAAACAGTAAAAACCGATTTGAAATCAAGAAATTATATTGAGCTCGGGAGATTTTGACTAAAACACTCTGTATGGACGAGTATCTGATCACTTTAAAAATAAATCCTTCACCGAAGGCGGGACTGAGCAACATAGTGCCTTCGGCGTCTACGTTATTCAGCCCTCGAAGTAAAATACTACGCCTTGACTTCGGCTGAGCTCCCTTCGGTCTGAGCTCAGGGTCGAAGACAGTCGATGCCCGGCCTGAAATGCCTTGTTCCTGAATCGCTCAGTATCGTGAGAAAACCGGGTTAGATCTGCTGTCCGTTCCTTCCTCCTCGAACCAGAGAGACCTTACTTGTCATGTTTTTTTCTGAAAGGGTCAAGGCGGATAGCCGGTGATTTCCCGAATACGCTCGTATAGCGGTTTAAGGCGTTTGTACATCTTCTTATACACGTCGTGATAGAGCGCGTCGTAAAGTTTGTGGTGCTCCAGATTTGGCTCAAACACACGGCTCACATGCGTCATTTCTTTAACAGCCGCCTTGAAATCATTGTGAAGACCGAGACCAACGGCGGCGTCTATGGCGGCCCCGAGCCCCGATGTTTCATACAGGTGGGGTCTGGCTGTTGGCAGACCAAATAAATCGGCGGTAATCTGTAGCGCGTTATCGCTCTGTGAACCACCGCCCGATACGCGCAGGCTCGTAATCGCCGTACGACTCCGTTTCTCTATTCGCTCTTTTCCCTCCCGGAGTGCATAGGCCAGTCCCTCTAAAATCGATCGGTAAAGGTGCGCTCGGGTGTGGACATCACCAAACCCGATAATGGCCCCTTTGGCTTCAGGGCCCGGCAGTTTTAATCCCGGTGTCCAGTACGGTTGAAGCATGAGTCCCATCGAACAGGGCGGGATATCTTCAAGAAGCTTCTCTAGAAGGGCTTCTGTTTCCAGGCCCTGCTCTTTCGCCTTCAGCTGTTCCGGTTGCCCGAACTCCTCCTTGAACCAGCTCACCATCCAATATCCTCGAAAGACCTGCAGCTCAATTGTATGATAATCCGGAACGGCAGAAGGGTAAGGGGGGATCAACGGGATAGGTTCAACGTACTTTTTATGCGTCACATTGATTGTGGCTGCTGTTCCATAACTGAGACAGCCGATGGAAGGTTCCAGGCTTCCCGACCCGATCACTTCACACGCCTTGTCTGCGGCAGCGGCAATCACGGGTAATCCGGCCGGAATGCCCGTGTCTCTGGTTGCAGTTTGCCGGGCTGTACCAGTTCCGGGAGCATCGAACGCTCAATGTGAAGGCATCGCCACTTCCAGTCCCAGTCCGAAGCCCATCGTAACCGCCTGTAATCAAATGGGATATATCCAACCTGACAGCCGATGGAATCGACGAACTGACCGGTGAGTCGGTACGTAAGGTATCCGGAAAGCAGCAGATATTTGTGCGTGTCTTCCCACAGATCCGGTTGATGTGTTCGAATCCAGTTCGCTTCGGCTTCGGCCTGGAAGTAGGTAATGGTATCTCTTAAAAACAATACGCTGAAAAGGAGCCCCCAGAGACCGCCCAGCGGGAGCAAGCCGTGTGTTTTACGCTGGTCCAGCCAGAGAATGGCCGGACGAAGCGGTTTCCCATCCCTGTCCACATTGATAACCGTTCCGCGTTGGGTAGTCAGAGAGACACCGGCGATGCGGTCCTTTTCCACGGTGCCCTGACTCCAGAGGCGCTGACATGCCTGGCTCAGCGCCGTCCAAAAAACTTCAGGATCCTGCTCGGCCCAACCCGGCCGCTCGGAAAAATAGGGGGTAAACGGCACCTGTTCTTTTGCCGCTATATTTCCCTGAAGATCAAAGACCAAAGCCCTCAGGCTCTGGGTTCCATTGTCGATAGCCAGTATGAGGTCTTTGTTGCTCATCGTTCACCTTTAGCGTCTTTAGAATTTGCCGGTAAACACGATTATTCCGGCCGCAACATGTAATACAATTTACGACAATAAAATGCGAGAAACGCCCTGAACTTAAAAAAGGAAGGGACTTGATCCGCAGTGAGTCCTGCCGGAAATGAATGGGCAGACTTCCATGTTTCAAGATACAGTTTTTTCTCCTGTTTCCATCGTTTTTTGTCCCATGGCAAAACAGGGCTGCAAAGTTTCTGAATACGACCCAGATAATTCTTTCCGCCGTAAGGCAGCAACAACCCAATGCGAACCCGTCTCAAAAGCAGATCGGTAAGGTGTCTTACCTGTTCATTCTCTGCCGCATAGACGAGTTCCGCCCAGAGCGTACGTGTACCGGGAATAATCGTTCGGTTTTCAGGTGCTGCCGCACGGATAAGATTGTTTGCGGATTCACCGTACCGTCCGTAGAGGTTCCGCCACACATGCGGCAAAAGACCGTGTGGTTCTTCCGGTGATTCGGGCACGGGAGAAAAGACGGGGTCACCGGGGTCGGGAGATTTTTCAGCCGGCATAAAGGGTTTGATCGCTTTGAGAGCATCGAGGGACAGCTTGCGAAACGTGGTCAGTTTTCCTCCCGTAATCGTAACGAGCCCTTTCTCTTTCCAGACGACATGCTCACGGGATTCCTCCGAAGGCGCACGGTCTCTTTTGCTGAGTACCGGTCGAATACCTGCAAAGGTGGAGACGCAGTCTTTAAGCGAGATGTCCAACGCCGGAAATAACGTTTTTGTACCTTCTATCAAATAGCGCATTTCTTCTTCCGTGATGGCCGGTTCAAGCGATAGGTCCTCTTTATGGTCAAGATCTGTGGTGCCGACGAGAACGACCCCTTCCCATGGAATGACAAAAATGGCCCTGTTGTCGGAAGGATGGATGAAGCTGATGGCCTGATCAATCGGTAAAACCCTGGAGGGCAAGACCAAGTGGCTCCCCCGCAAAGGACGCAAATGAAGCTTCCGATCCGGTGAAGGATGCAGCATTTCAGCCCAGGCCCCGGTGGCATTAATGACCGCTCGGGTCGAGAGTCGTCTTTTCGCATACGTTTCAACATCCTCCACATTGACAACCGTTCCGCGTTGGGTAGTCAGAGAGACACCGGCGATGCGGT
>JBHPCZ010000014.1:0-45349 GCA_042573625.1 Thermodesulfobacteriota bacterium | reverse complement strand
TTGAAAGATGATTATCCATGGAGCGACTTAACAGCGAAAACTCCCCGACTGCTCAATAAGTTAAAATATATATTGTATTCAATTTGTACCAACATTCTGTCATTTAATAATTAGCGTAATACGAGCTAAAATTCTTCACCAAAGGCGAGCCTGAGCGACACAGGAAGTACGTTATTCAACCCTCGAAGTAAAATACTACATCTTCGGGTTGAAATGCCTTGTTCCTGAGCCGCTCAGACTCGTGAGAAATGCGGGATAGAGCCACGATAACCTATTAAAGTAGTTTTAAATAAAGAAAAGGGGCGATCATGAGTTATAAAATCGGATTTGCGGGGACAGACGGAAGAACCCTTCTTAGTGCTCTGATTACTTCTACGGCAACAAGCGAGAAGCAGGGGGATGATTTTCAGGGAGTGGTCATTCGAGGAATGCCGGCCATGCCGCCATTCGCCAAATTAATGAGATGGCCGCTGGAATTTATCCCGACGGATGACAATTCCAAAGAAGGATATGCCGCTGCGATCATTGCCGCCCTTAAAAACGGTTCGATCGACTGTGTGCTTCCGATGCCTGAAGATCTGCTGCTTGAGGGTTTGGTTGATGAACTGGCCAAGGCCGGCTTTTCGGATCGTATTATCGGATTTACCCGTGAAAGTTCATTTGTCGAGGGCGACAAGATCGCCTGTAAACACTTTTGCCGTGAATATGACATCCCCGTAGCAGATAGCTGGTATGACGTAGATGCAAAGGATTATGAAGAAGTGTTGAGAATTTGTCTGATTCTGTTGGATCAATATGGTGGCGCAGTTTTGAAGTATCCATACAGTGCCGGCGGAAAAGGTGCCCGTATTATTTTAAGTTCCTGGGAGATCAAAGAAGTATACGACACGCTGATGAGTGACTACTCGAAGAGCTATAAAAAACTTTTCGGTAAAAAAGCAAAATGGCCGCTTCTCATCGAATCAAGAATGTCCGGGACTGAAATCTCTTTTGCCGCGCTGGTTGACGGTAACGGGAATTTTCAAATCCTGCCAACGGCCATGGATTACCCGGAACGGTTCCCGGGGGCTGCGAGTAAGGATAATCCGATTACCGGTGGGATGGGGAGCATCTCACCGCACCCAATGGAGACAGCCGAAGTTTTTCAGATGGCAGGTGCGGATATCATAAAGCCCTTTATAGCGGCACTGAAGGGCAAAAATATTTTAAGGCCTTGCCTGTTGTATCCAGGATGTTTCCTCTCCTTTGACAACAACAAAACGCCGACAAGAATAAGAATGTGTGAAATGAATATTCGTCCCCCCGAGCCTGAATTCCAGCCGATTATCCGCAGAATAAGGAACCTGGGATCTTTAATCAGGGCAACCCTTGAGGGCAATCTCGACAAAGTGACCCCGGAGGTGAGATCTGAACAAATATCAGTCAGCATCGCCTTTGTTACCGGACCGGGCGGTCCTCAAGGTCAAAAGGGATATCCCTGGTCGTGTACAAAGAATGAAGTGGTGGATATTGATTTCGGGTATCTGAAAAAGAAAAAGATCCAGGTCATACCTTCTGCCATGACGTATTCCGATGAAGAGAAAATATTCAAATCAGACGGCACCCGGGTTTTGTATTGTAATGTGAATGCGTCGGTCAAACCCGGGGAAAGCCGCGCAGTGGTGGCTGGACGGCTTCGCCAGAAAATATTGGCGGCATATGAAAATGGTAAAATAAAGGTCATTCCCCGTGAAAACCCGGAGGGCAACAGGCTGGATTTAAGAGGAGATATCGGTATCCATTATGAAATAGCGGAACAATTACTTCCCGAATAATGTTGATGAAAATCCCCCTTCCTTGCCCAGTTAAGCCTTTAGTCGTTTAACCGGGGTCAAGGATTCTCATCAAAAAACTCTGAGTGCTCTGGGAACTCTGCTTGCGCCGTAGGTCCGGAAGATCGTACAGGGGTGAGAGATTGGTGTGAGGCCCTTTCAGAGTTATTGATATAAGATCCTTTTAGGATTATTATCAAGCCACCTCTTTTAGAGGTGATAGTTGACTCAACATAGGAGATGGCATTTTGAACAACCCGGATAATGCAGCAGAAAGACGCAAGCACCCCAGGTTTGAAGTCGACTGGTCCATCACTGTTTTTACGGATGAAGGTACTGTCGAAGGAGAGGCGTTAAACATTTCCCTCGAGGGCATATCTATCTGCTGTGAAGAGCCCCTGCCCCTGAAAAAAATGCTTCGCGTCACCATCGCCCCCTTCGATCACCCGATTATCCAAATTTCCGGGGAAGTTGTATGGGCAGACCTTTACGGCATGGATGATGAAAAAACAACGATTGGCATGGGCATCTGTTTTGTAGAAATTTCAGATGAAGATCGTTTAACCATTGAAAAACTGGTTTCATCGCTTGATTCCCAATAGTGGAGGATACAATGATTGTCGGGATTCTAAAAGAAATAAAGACCGAAGAGCATCGCGTTTCCATGACCCCGGCCGGCGTCGAAGTAATGATACACAACGGACACACGGTTTTAGTGGAAAAAGGCGCCGGCATTGACAGTGGATTCAGTGATGCGGGGTACATTACAGCCGGTGCGGAAATAATAGATACACCCAAAGAAATATATGCCCGCTCCGAGATGGTGATGCATGTCAAGGAGCCTTTGCCGTCCGAATATGAACTCATTCGGGAGGAGCAGATTGTTTTTACTTACCTTCACCTGGCGGCATTGGAAGAACTGACCCAGGTCCTTATAGAAAGACGTTCCATCAACATCGCGTATGAAACCATTCAAAAAGATGATGGCTCTTTACCGCTGCTTACACCCATGAGCGAGGTGGCAGGGCGGATGGCCATTCAGCAGGGTGCTAAATATTTGGAAATGGCCCAGGGTGGTCAGGGTATCCTGCTGGGCGGTGTTCCGGGAGTCGATCCGGGCATGGTCGTTATCATCGGGGGCGGAGTTGTAGGGGCCAATGCGGCAAAAATGGCCTGCGGGCTGGGGGCGAAGGTTTATCTGCTGGATCTGAGCCTTGATCGACTTCGGTATCTGAGTGATATCATGCCGAGCAACTGTTTTTTATTGGTTTCAAGCCCGGCCAATATTCGGGATCTCATAACAAGGGCCGACGTGGTTGTCGGCGCGGTGCTCATCCCCGGGGCGAAGGCTCCCAGGCTCATTACCCGCGAAATGTTGAAGACCATGAAAAAGGGTTCTGTGCTGGTAGACGTTTCCATCGATCAGGGGGGATGTTTCGAAACATCAAAACCGACGACGCATTCCGACCCCATCTACATTGTTGACGGTGTGGTTCATTACTGCGTGGCCAATATGCCCGGGGCGGTGGCCAAAACTTCAACCCTTGCGTTGACCAATGCGACGTTGCCCTATGCGGTTGAAATCGCGAGCAAAGGATGGAAAAGGGCAATGAAGGAAAATCCTGAAATCAAACTTGGCGCGAACGTTGTCAAGGGTAAAGTTACCTACAAGGGGGTTGCCGACGCCTTGGACCTCGAATTTGTTCCCATTGACAGTTTGCTGTAATCCAAAATCAGGCCGGGGGTAAGCACTTGGGTTCTCCACTTGTATGGGCTGAAGTTGACCTGAAAGCAATCGCACACAATGTACGAGAGTTGCGCCGAATTATCAAACCAGACGCTCGACTGATGGCTGTAGTAAAGGCCAACGCCTACGGACACGGTGTTGTGCAGGTCACTCAACAGGCCGTAGAGAGCGGTGCGGAAGCCCTGGGTGTCGCAAGACTAAACGAAGGTATCGCGCTGAGAAAAGCAGGTTTTGGCGAACCGGTTTTGATTTTCGGTTTTACGCCGCCCGCGGTCTCCAGCAAACTGATAGAGTTCGATCTGACTCAGAGTGTCTGGTCATATCAAACAGCTGAAGCGTACTCCGCAGCGGCGGTTACAGCCAAAAAGTCGATCAAAATTCACCTCAAAGTCGACACCGGAATGGGGAGGCTCGGCATGCTTCCGGACTGCCGCAGGAGGCCGATTTCCGATGCGCATTCAACGGCCGATGCGATCAATGAAGTCAAAGCCATCGCATCCCTACCCGGCCTGGAACTCGAGGGCATTTACACTCACTTTGCCACTGCTGACGCTTCAGACAAGTCTTACGCCAAAGCGCAGTTTAAAATATACCTGGATTTTCTAAATGAACTTCGCCAAGCAAACCTGAAGGTGCCTGTCAGACATGCCGCCAACAGCGGGGCGATCATCGATATGCCTGAAACCCATCTGGATATGGTGCGCGCCGGCATTTCAATCTACGGCCTGTACCCTTCTGATGAAGTCGATAAAGGCCGGATCGCGCTTCAGCCGGCCATGACCTTAAAAGCCAGAGTGGTCCATTTAAAGAATGTCTCCGCCGGGTTTAAAATCAGTTATGGCTGTACCTATGAAACCAAAAGCCCCACAACCATCGCCTCTGTTCCTGTTGGATATGCGGACGGATATAGCAGACTCCTGTCGTCCCAAGGGCATATGCTGGTTCGCGGGCGCAGGGCGCCGATTGTAGGCCGGGTGTGCATGGACCAGACCATGCTCGATGTGGGTCATATTCCGGATGTCCGTCTTGAAGACGAGGTGGTCATTTTTGGAAGGCAGGGCGATGAAGCCATAACTGTTGACGAGATTGCTTCCATCCTCAACACGATTAATTATGAAATCGTATCCGCGCTGACCGATCGCGTGCCGAGAATCTATTTGGAATAGTTGTCAAGCATTCAAAAAAGATAATAATTGAATCAACTATTGATACGAATAATACACATCAAATGTAAAAGATGCTGGATGCTTGTTTCTGGATACTGGATTATGCTGCCAAATTCGAGATTTGATCAATACCGTTTCCTAAAAGAGCAGAAATATGAGCTATAGAAAATTAGAAATTTGGCAAAAAGCACGGGAGTTGGTTGTAGATATTCATAAGATGACTTTGAACAAACTGCCTCAATTAGAACTATATGAAGAAGGTAGTCAATTAAGACGTTCAATTAAATCGACAAAATCAACAATTGTTGAAGGATATGGCAGAAGACGATATAAACAGGACTATATCCGCTTTTTAACGTATTCAATCGCTTCTTGTGATGAAACAACGGATCATCTTGAAACGCTATATGAAACAGAGTCTCTGAAGGATGAGGTTTTGTATAACAATCTACATGACCGATTGCAGATTTTAGGGAAAAAGATAAATCGTTTTATTCAATCAGTCGAAGCAGAGCACAAAACGAATAGATGACATGTCTGGATAGAATATTCGTTATCCAACACCGAGCATCAAGTATCCAGTATCCAGTATCCAGTATCCAGTATCCAGCATCCAGAAACCAGGAATAACTCGAATGTTCACCCGTCTGAGCCGTTACGGACTTGGAGGGCTAATTTTAATCAGAGAACCGTTATTGCATCCGGTGGAATCGTCAGCCGCACCTGTTCTCCCACCATGGGCTGAATTTCGCTGTATTTTTGTTTGGACATATACAGGGTGATCCAAATGCCGATATCCACGACAACGCGGATATGCGCGTTCTCTTCCATCACCTGAACTACTCTTCCTTTTTGAGCGTTGTTATTGCAACCTTTTTCTTTGACGTTGCTGAGATACACGCTTTCGGGGTCGATAAAAATCCTAACCTTTCCGTCCTTTTCCGTGGGAATTTTTATCTCAACAGTGTCCTGGATTACGCATCGGACATGATTATTTTCCTTTTTGTTTAAAACCGCTGTAAACAGGTTTTCCTGAACGCCGGCAGCAAGTTTCCCGTGATCCAGAAACAGCGTGTGGTGAGCCAGGGACGACACCTGGGAGCGATCGTGAGTGGTAAATACGATCGTGATGTTTTTGAGTTCATTTATTTGTCTGAGAATGTTTATGATCGCGACCTGGTTTTCCGCGTCCACGCTTGAGGTGGGCTCATCACACAAGAGCACCTGAGGGTTAACAGCCAGTGCCCGTGCGATGGCTACCCGCTGGGTTTCGCCTCCCGAGAGCTGGTGCGCCGATTCCCTGGCAAAAGGTCCCATTCCCACCAGATCAAGAGATTCTTCGATGATTTGAGCACGGTCTTTTTGGGGAATTCGCCTGATTTTCAATCCGAATTCCAGATTTTTGTAGACGGTTGTTGTAAAAAGGATAGGGTGCTGATCAACCACCACCACCTCTTTCCGCAGGTTTTGCAGATATGGTTCTGAAAAATGAACCGGTGTCGAGAGGTAGTGGACGATTCCTGTGGTGGGTGCTTCGAGAAAACCGAGCATGTTCAAAAGTGTGGTTTTGCCTGCGCCGTTGGGTCCCAGCAAGGCATATATGGACCCCTTTGCTATTTCCAGGTAGGGGATGTCGAGAACAGTTCTGTTTCCGTAAACCTTGGTGATTCGGGATATCGTGTAAACCATTAGATTCTGGCTCTACCCTGAAAAAAGTGAAACAATAAATTGATGCCGAAGCTGAGGCTCAGCAAAATAATCCCCAGAGCCACGGCCAGAGTAAACGCGCCTTTATCATATTCCAGTGCCATGGCAGTGGTCATGGTGCGGGTAAACCCCCTGGCATTTCCACCCAGCATCATGCTGATGCCCACTTCCGCAATAACCCGGCCGAACGCAGCGATGACGGCCGCAACAACACCAAAACGCGCCTCTTTGAAAACCACCCAGGCGGTTTGAAATCGATTCGCCCCCAGGGTCATGGCGGTCTTCCGATACCGTTCATCAATCTTGCTGATGGCGGCGATGGTTAAGGTCGTTACCAAAGGAATAATCAGAAGGGTCTGGCCGATAACAATGGCTTTCTGAGTATAAAGCAGGTCAAGGGATCCGAAGAGACCTCTTCTGGCGATAAAAGAATATACAAAAAGGCCGATAACAACCGTTGGAAGGGCGAGCAGAGTGTTCAGACAGGTAATAACCATGCGCTTGCCCGGAAAGGTTTCAAAGGCGATGAAGAATCCCAACGGAACGCCCATCAGGCTGGCAAACAGGGTTGATGCGCTGCTCACCTTCAGGGAAACCCCGACGATGGATATCATTTCCGCATCCATGGAAAAAACAAGCAGGATTGCGGAATGGAGACTGTCGATGAGAAGATCCATAGTGTTCTCAATACCGTTGACAGGATTTACAGGATAGTCAGGATAAAATACAAATTGAAACATACGAAACAACAGACCCTCTCGGACAATCACTATAAAGATGAAAAATCATACCTTTTTGGTATCGCGAAGCGATGGCATAATTTATCCAGCCGGTGTCGGCTGGATAAATATTCGTCTGTGTAAGTCTGCGTGAGTCTGCCTGCCCTGTTAAATGCGAAGCTTATTTAACCGGGGTGGCCAATAATTTAAAAATTCAATTAAACATCCGGTTAGTCTTTTGACACCACTTTAATCGCATCCGGATAAAAAAGCTGTTTCCCCAGGAGCCTGTAATTATTGATAGATGCTTGTCCCTTTGGAGAAACAAGCCATTTTGCGAACTGTTCCGCCAGGTCGTATTTTACATGGGGGAATTTTTTTGGATTGATCGGGATCACACCGTACGGATTTGCTAAAACAGCGTCCCCTTCGCACAGAATTTCCAGATCAAGGCCTGTGACCCTGCCATGTTTGTATTTGATATATGTGCCTCGGTCCGCCAGGAGATGCGCCTGTTTTTCTTCAGCAACCGTGATGGCCTTTCCCATGCCCTGTCCGATGGAGAGGTACCATTTTTTCGAGCCCTGCGGTTGCATGAAGCTGACCGTTCTTTCTTTCCCTTTTTTCACGATCGTGCTGGTTACCGTATCCATGGCAAGGCCGGTTGACTTCCAGAGGGCCTGTTCTTTGGTATGGGTGCCGCTGTCGTCTCCGCGGGACACGAATAAAGATTTGGCTGCTGCAATTTTGTTTAACGCACCAGGGGCATCTTTCATTCCTTTGATTCCGGCAGGATCAGCCAATGGCCCCAGAATCACGAAATCATTATGCATGACCGCATACCGTTTGGTCCCGTACCCCTCTGCGACAAATTTTTCTTCTCTTTCCCTGGCATGCACAAAAATCGCATCTACATTACCGTCCATGCCGTCGCGGATGGCCGCGCCGGTCCCTTTGGCAAAAACTTTCACACGTATTCCAGTATCCCTTTCCAGTTCAGGCAGCAGTACATCCAGAAGGCCTGAAGCCTGAGTACTGGTCGTCGTGGACATTTTAAGGATCTTGTCTTTGGCGTAAACCGTTGGGGTTGACAAAAACATGAGGGTGATTGCACACAGCGCTAAACCAAGATTCCGATTCATTTGTCCTCCTCATTTGTTTCCTGTTGGAAAACCATTTTTCCGCTGAATTTCACATCATATCCTTCAAGCGCTTGAGCCATCGCAGGAAATGCCTTTTCTTGAAGAATTCCCAAAAAAAGCTGGACACCCTTGTCAAAAAATCTCTCTTTGTCCACGAGCAGATCGTACCGCTCCCAGCGCAGAGAAATAAATTCCAAATCGAGCAGTGAGGCTATCGGCCGAATTGACGGGCCCGCGTCTGCACGGCCGGAAAGAACTTCTAATCCGACATCCAGATGCCTGTGTAGCTCATAATGGTACCCGTCAATTTTTTCGCCATTTAATCCTGATTTTATCAATTCCCGATCGAACAGAAGGCGGGTGCCGGTTCCCAACGGCCGGTTTGCGATTCGAATGCCCGGCTGGCCAAGGTCCGCAATACCTGAAATTTTCTTCGGATTCCCTTTTTGCACCAGTATACCCTGCTCACGTTGGCAGAAATTGACCACCGCCGGCATTGCATCCAGTTCTTGAGAGGCAAAATCGAAATTGTACTCTGCCTCATTATCCTGGAGCAGATGACTCGACGCCATGTGGCAGAGATTTTGCCGCAAAGCCCTCAAACCGCCCATGCTTCCAAGATTCCCGAATACCGCAACATGGTCCGGATGAAGCGTGTTAAAAAGGGATATGGTTTTGTCCAACAGGAGATCGTTACTGCCGGCAATGATTAGCAATCCATGGTAAGGCGGAAGATGGCTTGCAGTTTCCGGGTAGTTCGTCGTATTATTTTCAACCCATTGCTCCACCAGGTGTCTTGGAAAAAGCCACTTGCCTGTGATTTTTGTCGCCGGGAGCCCTTTTTCGGGAATCAGGGTATAGACCATCTTTTCGTTGATGTCTAAGAACTTGGCCACCTCTTTTGTGGAAAGCAATCGCTTCATTTTGAATTCCTTTCCCAAGGATAAGTTGATGCTTCTAATGCGGATTGTAAACAGAGTTTAAAAGATGCCGCTGGTATATGGACATACTTTTTGGCCCATTCAACGAGACCTTTAAGTTGCTGCTTGTTTATATGTTTTGTGTAATTTTATGTCAATATGTCTTTCGTCTAATTCTATAAAACAACTTAAAATTACCATAAATTACTACAAAAGCATTGCAATTGGAAAATAATCGGCGACAATACCACCTGGACTGAAGGGTACCCTGCAGTCCAGATTTTATCGGGACGGGGTTAGCCCTCGCTGTTTTGGTTCAAAATTATTTTTGTTTTTAAACCTAGAAAAGGGTGGCAAAATGGTTTATTCCAGACAAATGAGAGGGTCAAATTGACAAGGTGTCTAAAGTTGCAGTATACTCATTTACATTGACGACGGTCTGATACTCGGACAACTTAAATTTTACGGAGTAACTTTGAGGTTTCATATATCTGTTTGGATATTCCAATTTTAATCCAAGGAACGCTTAACTTTCTGCAGACAGCTTGTTCCCGGTTTTTTGGGTTAGAAGGTTACTGAATGGCAATTCCTGAACCCTATCCTTTGCGCATACTTGCCGTTGATGATGAACCGATAATTCTGGATTTATACCAGAAAATTCTCTCTTCAGCGCCGCTCAGTGGTGAACTATCATCAGGACAGGCCGGTCCTGAAACAGAGGCGGAGAATCCGCCCCGCCCTTTTGACATTATCCTTTGCCACCAAGGCGATGAAGCGGTTGAAAAGGTAAAGACTGCCGCAGAAGAAAACGATCCCATTGCCATTGCTTTTATCGATATGAACATGCCTCCCGGCCCGGATGGTTTGTGGACGGCTGAACATATTCGTGAACTCGATCCATATATACAGATCGTTTTCGTCAGCGGTTACCCCGATATTGATCTCATAGAACTGGCCCGGCGTGTTCCACCCCTTGACAAACTGCTTTACCTGCAGAAGCCGTTTCAGTTTCAAGAAATTTGGCAATTTGCCTCTTCTCTGAGCGAAAAATGGAAGGTGGAGCGACAATTTAGAACCATTCAAGCCGAATTGGAGGGCATGGTCGAAAGGCGCACCGCTTCATTGCGGGAAAGTGAAGCAAAATACCGCGCACTCTTCGAAGATTCCAGAGATGCGATCTATATTTCAGATGCCGAGGGAAAATTCCTTGATGTCAACCCATTTACACTGGATGTATTCGGCTACACCAGAGAAGAGATGATCGGAAAGGATGTCCTTGAAATCTATGTATCTCCTGATGACTATGAAAAGTTTCAGCGTGAAATAGCGCAAAAAGGTTCTGTCAAAGATTATGAAGTGACGCTCCGCACCAATTCCGATACCGAGATGGACTGCCTTGTAACCTCCTCCATATGGCGAGCCGAAAAAGGGAGCATTCTGGGATATCAGGGCATTATTCGGGATATTACCAAACAAAAGCAGGACCGCGAAACACTAAAACAGACTCTGGAGAATTTGAGAAAAACCATGAAGGGCACCATTCAGGCAATGGCGGATACGGTTGAGACGCGGGATCCCTATACCGCCGGCCACCAACAGCGAGTGGCTCAGTTGGCACGCGCCATCGCCGAAAATATGGGGCTTTCAGAAACACAAACCGAAGGTATATATATGGCCGGCATTATTCATGATCTCGGGAAAATATCCGTTCCTGCAGAGATTCTCTCTAAACCGGGCCAAATCAGCGAGATGGAATTCAACCTGATTAAGATACACCCCCAGGCCGGCCATGATATTTTGAAAAAAATCGAATTCTCATGGCCGATTGCTCAAATCGTTCTTCAACATCATGAAAGAATGAATGGTACCGGATATCCCGACGGCCTGGCCGGTGAAGATATACTTTTAGAAGCCAGAATTCTGGCTGTCGCCGATACCGTTGAGGCGATGGCCTCTCATCGGCCCTACCGCCCCGCAATTGGAATTGCATTTGCTTTAGAAGAAATCTCGAAACACAAAGGGATATTTTTTGATCCCGACGTGGTGGATGCCTGTTTAAGTCTTTTTACAGAGAAAGGCGTAACATCAGGGGAAACGTTATCCGTCGGGGAATGCATTCTCAAAGCAGATGTTTTCAATTCGTAGAATGGAAAAACCTAAATTGCCGATGACAGGCAGATATGATGCGTTGCACCGTTAACATTTAAACATCTTTTACCATCGGCAGAGTTCTGATTATGGTGCTGCCCATATTATCTCGCCCGCATCATCTTTCAACGCCAATTTCGGCATGCCGTCTTTATCAAATACAATCCATGCACTTCCTTTACCTCCTATAAGCTTTAGCGCTGGCTCTTTGTACAACAGCTCCAAAGTGGCACAGGTTGAACGGTTTTCGTCATAGAAGGTTATCGACGCGTTATCAGAATCCGCTGAAATGGTAACGTGCTCTTTCCCTTTTTCGTCCACGACGCTGAATGTCTGAACAGCAATGCTATGCGCCATGATTCTCGATGAACGTATTTCATATTCAAGCTGTCTAAACCGCGCAATAGCAAAAGCTGCTGCGAGAATAATCACCATCGGCAATATCATTGCCTGGGTTTCAACACTCAACTGTTCATAGTATCCGCCGAGCAGTACGATGAAGATGAATAGCGCCAGCAGCTTTTGCCAGTCATTTTTTTTAAACATCTAAAAATCCTCCTTTTGTCAACATATTCACTATTATCGAGCCGGGCAGATGCTTCGCGGATCAACGGTGGTATTTTTCTTTGGTCATTGCGGTATTCTTGACCGAACGAAGCGACAAGACCCTGTTTTTCTAAAATTGAACCGATAGTAATCCATGCTGTCCATCAACAATAATAAGCAGCAGCTCGTTTATCCGGTTTCGATATCGGGGAGGGGTTTTGCTCTGAACAATTGTTGCAGGTCATCGATAATCAGATAAAGAGACGGTACCAGCAACAGCGTGATTATTGTCGCAAAGAGTATGCCGTAACCCAGGGAGAGTGCCATGGGAATCAAAAAACGGGCCTGCCGCGAGGTTTCAAAAATCATGGGCGTTAGACCGCCGAAAGTGGTCAGGGTGGTCAACATAATCGGGCGAAACCGGTGTATCCCAGCCGCGCGAACGGCGTCGTGCCTACTCATCCCGGCCTGTTCCTTTCGGTTGGCAAAATCAATCAGAACCAGCGAATCATTGACCACCACTCCGGAAAGCGCCACGATACCAAACATGCTGAGCACGCTCAGGCTGTAGCCCATGATCAGATGTCCGATTGCGGCACCCACGATACCAAAGGGGATGGCAATCATAATGATCACCGGTTGGATATAACTGTTCAACGGAACGGCCAGCATGGCAAAGATGACAATCAGCGCCACCAAAAAGCCTCTCATCAGGCTCTGCATGCTTTCCCGCTGGTCGGCCTGCCGACCCTCGAAACTAAAGGCCAGTCCGGGATATTTTTTCTGCAATGCCGGAATGGTATCTGCCTTGAAAGATTCCAAAATCTGGCCTGCTTTGCTTCTGGGGCGAACATCGGCGGTCACCGTCACGATCCGGCGACCATCCCGGCGGTTGATATCGGTATAGGCCCGGCCACGGGTGATGGTAACGGCATATCGCAAGGGAATTTCTCCGCCGTTGGGTGTCCGCAGCACCATTTCCTCCAGATTGTACTCGGAAACCCGCTCGGCTTTGGGCAGCCTGACCATGACTTTTACCTCATGTCGCCCCCTTTGTTGGCGCAAAACCTCGGCGCCGTAGTACGCATGCCGAACCTGTCTGGCCACTTCCTGGGATCTCAATCCGAGACTTTGGGCTTCAGGCTTGATCTGGAAATCAATCTGCTGTTTGCCCGGTGCGAAACCATCATCAATGTCTTTCACATTCGGGTAGAATCCCAGAGCTTCCGCAGCTTCGGCAGCGGCCGTTTCCAGAACATTGATGTTTTTGTGACTGAGCTCCACGGTGATGGCGCCTCCACGGCCCGGGCCGCCGGCATCCGATTCAAACAAAAGCGATTCCAACCCCGGGATCACCCCGACCCGTTCACGCCAGCGTTCCGTTATCTTCGCGGTGGACATCGGGCGCTTATCCGGCGGCGTCAGGTAGATACGAACCACGGCCTGGTTGGCATTGATATTGGCAAAAATACCCTCCACGAGTTTTTCTCCGCCATTTTCATTCACGACGTCCAGGGCCGCCCGGACCAGTGTCTGCTGCACCTTTTCGGTTTTTTGAAAAGCGGTTCCAAAAGGCAACGTGGCCGTTACCTTGGCATAGTCGGATTCTACCTTGGGGAAAAGCTCAAATCCCATGCGCCCGCTCTTAACGTACCCGGCCACAATCAGTAAAATGGCAAGGCACAGAGAGAACGTTGCATATCGCCAGCGAAGGGCCCAATCCAGAAGGGGCCCGTATCGACGGTTAATCAGGCGGACAAAAGCGTCACTGAATCGTCGCTGCCGGTCGTACACCCAGCCTAAAAACCCTTTATGCTGTTTTTTTTGATTGCCGATGTGGGCGGGAAGAATGAAAAAACATTCGATCAGAGAAATTGCAAACACGCTGATGACGACCACGGGGATTTGTTTGAAAATCTTTCCCATAAATCCGGAAACAAAGAACAAGGGAACAAACGCCACCATGTTGGTCAGAACGCTGAAGTTCACCGGCATGGCGATTTCCCGGGTCCCTGTTATCGCAGCGCTGAACCATGGGGCGCCCTGCTGGTGGTGATGGTAGATATTTTCTCCGACCACGATGGCGTCGTCCACGACGATGCCAAGAGTGACAATAAAAGCGAACATGGAAACCATGTTGATGCTGACATCAACAGCCGGCAAAAATAACAGAGAGCCCAGAAAAGAGATGGGAATGCCGAGGCTGACCCAGAAAGCGAGCCGGGCTTCCAGAAAAAATGCCAGTAAAAAAAATACCAGTACCAGTCCGATGCATCCGTTTTTGATCAGCAACCCCATGCGCTGCCGGTAGATTTCCGATCGGTCATTGCGGAGAACCACCGTCAAACCTTCCGGCAACTCCTGATTTACGGCTGCCACCACGCGTTTGGCGCCATCGGATACCGAAATCGGAGTTTGATCGCCAATCCGGTAAACATCAAGCATTACCGCGGGTTTGCCGTTATATGTAGCGGCACTGTCGGTCTCTTCAAAGCTGTCTTTGATGACGGCGATATTTTCCAGCAGAACCTGGGTTCCGTCGTTGGCCGTAATAATCGGAATCTTTCCGAATTCACGTCCGTAATCCCGGCGCTCTTTGATACGAACCAGGACGTCGCCCCCGGCGGTTTTGACGGCGCCGCCGGGCAGTTCAACGGACGTTCGGCCGATTCGCCGCGCAACCTCCTCGATTGTAAGGTTATAGGTTCTGAGAATGTTTTGGGGAATTTCGATACTGATCTCGTAGTTCCGAACGCCGATAAGCTCCACCTGGGTAATATCCGGATCCTGAAGCAGCCGCTCTCTCAAATATTCAGCATATTCGCGCAAAACGCCTTCTTCCTGATCGCCGTATAGTGCCAGGGAAACCACATAGCGCTTTCTGGAGACGATCACCACCCGGGGATCTTCGGCTTCTTCGGGAATAGACGAAATTCGATCCACCTCGTTCTGGATGTCCTGGGCCAGCCGTTGCAAATTGCCGCCTTCGATCATTTCCACGGTAACGGTTCCGGAGCCTTCTCTGGCAGATGACCGGATTTTGTTCACACCTTCCAGCCCCTGAACGGCCTCCTCTATAGCCAAAATGATCCCCCGTTCCACTTCCTGGGGGCTGGCACCGGGATAGGGAACGGTTATTCTGATCAGATCCAGTTCAAAGTAAGGGAAAACTTCCTTCTTGATTTGGAGACCCATGAAAAATCCACCGACCAGGAGCACCAGCATGAGAAGGTTGGCTGTCACGGGATGGCCGGTTATCCAGGCGATCGGCCCTTTTTTTAAAGGATCATTTTTCGGTATGCCGTTCATCTTAAATGTTTTTGTCCTTTTCTGCTTTTTTCTGCGTCGGCGGCTCATTCACCATCTCTGATTCTGATTCATCCACACGCACCGTCATTCCCTCCATCGGTGCGGCCAAATCCGAAACGATCAAGCGTTCTCCAGGTTTCAGGCCGTCTTGCAGCAAAACAACCTCCGCGTCACGCCAGATGGGATGCACCTTTCGGATTTCCAGTGTTTGGGTTTTGCCCGCGATCCAAACCGTTGAATCATCTCTAAATGCAGCGCGCGGAATTTGAAATATGTTTTCAAGTTTCCGGCCCTGGATGTCCACCCGAACATACTCGCCGATTAAAAGCGATGTACGATTTTCGTTAGCAGTGTTCAAACCGAGCGGGTCTTTGACCTCCACCAGAATTCGGGCCATTCGCCCCTCGGCTGCCAGGTCCCCCATCAGCCGGATAACGGTACCGTTGCACGCTTTCCCCTGGGCGTAGGTGATTCGAGCATCGGATCCCGTACCATTGGATTGACGGGGAATTTTAATCCATTTTAGGCGATCGATCGGAACAGACACCTGAACCCAGTAAGTATCGGTTCCCACCAATTGGGCCAGTGGTTTCTGCGGAGTTACCTGAGAGCCGAGATCCACTGACTTGGAGAGAACCAGGGCATTGAACGGCGCAAATATATGGGTGCGTTCAAGATCCAGCGTGGTCTGTTTAAGGTCCGCCTGTGCGGCCGCGAGATCCGCTCTGGCCTTATCCAGATGGGGTTCGCGTAATGCCAGTTCCTTCTCGAGTTCTTCTGCCGGGGTGTCCCCTTTCAAAAGTTCCCATTCGCGCTTGGCAACGGTTTGATGTCCCAGTTCCAGCTTCAGCGCATATTCGGCATTGGCCACCTCTCGCTGCTTTTGTGTGAGTATAAGCCGGTAGTCTTCCGGATCGATTTGAAGAATTTTCGAGCCTTTTTGGATAATGCTGCCTTCCGCGAAATCAGGATGGAGCGCCACAATTTCTCCGGATACCCGGGGCTCGAGCACCATTTCCCTGGCAGGCACGACGGTTCCCATGGCCGAAACAACGACCTGGTGGGTAGAGGGCTGCACTGCTGCAACCTGAACAGTCGGAATCAGCCGAGCCGGCGGTCGCTTCCGGGTTTTGGGAGCGCTGTTTTTCATATAAGATGCCGTCCCGATACCGGCACAGAGTATGATAACCGGAATGAGGGTCCGTAAAATTTTTCCCTGCCGCCCGGCAGGTCGGGTGGACTTGCCGATTAAATCTTTCGTGTGTTGGTCATCTGCCATTTAATTTTCGTCCTTACCTGTTAGGCATCCTGATTGCCATGGAAGCGCTCTATGGTTCAAAAGAAATCATGATTTTATGTTTAAACAGTTCCAATCGCTTTCAAGGTTTCAGCGACTCCGGCCACATTCCACCCAATGCTCGATAAAGGCTGACCCGGGCAATGAGCAGGCTGGTTTGCTTTTGAATCAACTCTCTTTCGAGTCTCTGGACGGTTAACAGCTGGGTCAATACCGGAAGGTAATCGGTCAGTCCGTTACGATATCGATTTCTCGCCTCCCCAAAGGCCTTTTGCGCCGTAACCATCACCTTTTCAAGACTGTTAACATGCTCCCGCTGTTTCAACTCACTGACAATCGCATCTTCAACTTCTTTGATTGCAGTTAATACCGCTTCTCGATAAACCAGCAAATTTTCATCAGCAACTGCCAGCGTCCGGTCCACTTCCGCCGACCGTCGTTTCCCGTCAAATATCGGAGCAGTCAGGTTCGCGGCCAGACTGAGCAGCCAGTTGTCGAAAAGTACATCCAAAACACCTTTGCCATAGACAGCCTGGGCGGACAGGTTGATGGCCGGAAGTCGGTTGGCCCGTGCAGCAGCCACCTGCCAGTCCGCCGCCTTAAGGCGCAATCCGGCTGCCCGTAAATCCGGACGGGCTGCGAGAAGATCGGCAGGCAAGCCGATCGCCGGAATTTTCATCGTCTTCGGCAAATCGGTCCGGCTGATTTTCAAGGCGGTTTGCGGCGGTTTCCCCAGCAACAGGGCCAGTTCGTGCATCAGCAGTCGCTCCTGCGCCTCCACCAAGGGTATTTCAGCCTCCACACCCTCGAGCACCTGTTTTTGCTGATATACATCCAAGGCTGAAACCATCGACGCACGAAACCGCAACTCGATCAACTCCAGATAGGTTCGGTTGATTTGAACCTGTTGCGCCAAAAGGTGTTTCTGCATTCTCTGGGAAATGATATTTATCCAGTGACGGGTGACCTCCGCCGCAAGCGACATGGCGGCGGTATTCAAATCTTCGCGGGTCGCGGTGGCTTCCAGAAGAGCGGCTTCACGCTGCGATCGGATACGTCCCCAGAGGTCCAATTCATAGCTGCTGACAATGCCCATGGAATACGTTTCAGTCGATCGGGTATTAAAGGGTCCGCTGCCGGATCTTCGGCGCTCAGAAAGTGCTGAAGCATTCCCCGAAAGATCCGGATAAAGCGTTGCGCCCGCCTGTACGACCAAGGAGTTGGCTTGACGGAGTTGTGTCCAGGCTTTTTTCAAAGTTAAACTGTCGGACAGTGCTTCGGCGGCCAAAGCGTTCAGTTCGGGATCATTAAATCCTTCCCACCACCGTTGCATCGGTTCGGGTTCCGGTGCGTACAGAGAAAACGTCTGGGGCAATTCACCTTCCGGTGATGACCTTTCCATTGGTTTGAACGGCGTGCAGGATACGAGCAACAACAGGAGGACGATCAAAGAAAAAAAAACTTTGATTGGGTTCTTTATCGACGGTGAGCGGAGATATTCAGCTGGGGTTAGGTTCAATTGTTTCATATTTTTGGACGGACACTAGTTAACCATTACACCCGAATGGATCAAACGTTTGGTGGTGACCTCTCGTGATTTTATGATGCTGATTATAGCACAAAAATAGTGCTTATATGGCCGTTGTCTGTTACTTTGAATGAAAAAATCGAAAAACATATGCCCGGAACCTGGTCGCAGGTTGTATCCAGTTCAATTGGAGAGAAAGGGCTTTTCTGTATGAACACCGGTTATGGCCTTACAACAGTAACCAGGTTACTGTTTTCATAACAGATAATTCCCCGTTCGATGAAGCTGCTGACAATTTCATTATATTTCAAATTATATTCGCTATTGAAGTAAAGATCGATCGTCTCTTTAAACCAGATGGTATTCATCAAATGTGAAAAAAAAGTTTCGGCATTAACGGCCCTTTTCATTAACAGCGTATAAATCATTATTCTTTTTAACAGATCGCTTCCGATTTTCTCCTTTTCAAGCATATAGCTCTCGATTCTTTTTTTACTTCTGGATATGGCCTGCCGTACATCACTGAAAGGCGCTCCGTGTCCCGGATAAACCATATTAACATCCAGCGATTCGAGCCTATCAAGGGAATCCCTCATTTGAAACAAAGCTGCGCTTCCTTCAACACGGATGGTTATTACCGCAAGATCATTTTCCCAGAGTGTGTCAGAAGATATTAGAATCTTGTTCTTTTTATTATAGAGTACAATGCCGTCGGAAGCATGTCCCGGAGTATGAAATATCTCAAATTGATGGGGGCCGATATCGATGACGTCTCCATCCTCCAAAGCCCGTGTACACTCAAAAAAATCAGCTTCCTGATGATAATATCTCCACCATGTTGACCAGTCGTCTTTTGTGTCTATGAAATGCTTTCCAATTTTATGCAAAGCAATATCACAGCCGGATTGTTCCTGAATAATTCTGTTTCCGCCGATATGGTCGCAGTGACAGTGTGTATTGATAATCAGACGAACATCCGAGATTCTAACCCCCAGTTCTTCGATAGAGTTCTTCGTTTTTTCGAAGTCAGAAATATAACCTGTATCGACAAGGATCGGCGCTTCGGATCGATAGACAAAGTGATTGCCGTTTAAATACCCTCTTTCAATAAAGAACAGATCCTTCATGATTTCGAGTACAGTCATGTTCACCTTTAATAGAGCGGAATCATCCGGGTTATCTCAGCTTTATCGTTTCGAGGTATTCCTTAACGCCACTGATCGCCGAGATGAACATCTTTGAGCCGGTCATGAACGTGAATATGTCATCCATATTCCCGCAGGTTCTGGCAAATTCCGGCCCTATGACTTGTGCAGGTTCTGATGCATCAGGGTTTCCGGCCATGGCATCGACATACATATCCAGACGATCTTTTAATGTTTGAAAATAGTCAATATCCTGACCGGTCATGTATTCGGTTGTTGTAGACAGGCTGTGCGAAAAATCATAAACCGCCTTCCAGTAGAGGTCTAAAAGCGGGTTCTTATGAGGGCTGTTTTCCAGATAATATGACACACTCCATCCTACACTGACAATTTTAAGTATTTGAAGCTCGTACTCAACCTTACTCCGCTTGATATCAGCCTCTTCTGCCAAATGTGCCATAAACCATTTGACGTCTTCACGGTCAATTGCAAAATTGAATAGATCCTCTCCGGCTTTTTCGATTTCGGTTTTATCGTTTTTTAAATTATCCATTTTCTTAGAAAAGGGTGTTATCCGCCTGCTGTTTGGGGAAAGGCGGTGTTGGCATATAAATACTCCATCTTTTCCTTGTGTTTCAGTTCTTCGTTGGCCATCTTCAGCAGCATCTCTTTTGTCTCGCCTGCGGGGTGCAACCCGGCAAGTTCCGAATAAAACTTGTGGGAGTTTAATTCTCTGTGAGACGCTACCAGGAAGACATCCTCTCTGCGCATGTCTTTCGCAACGTCGGGCTCCTCCTGGTGTTCGGCGATTTTATAGTGCACCACATCGCTCATTCTTAATGCGCTCGATCCGTACTGGCCTTCGCGATAATTAACCAGAAAAGCTTTGTGTTGTTTTTCTTCATTGGCGATCCATTCTATGGTTTCCTTGGCACTTTTGTCTTCGATCTTGTCAAGAATATCCATGTAGAACAGGTAGGCCTCTTCTTCTCTCTGTATGGCTTTGTCAAGCACTTCTGAAAGGTTCAGATCTTTCATTTTATACCTCCTCACATTTTATCTGCTTTAAAGGTTATCAACAATTTTCATGAAAAGTTCAGATGTTTAATCTGTAAGTTTCACATTAACCTCATACACATACGACCCTGGAGGTTCATTATCCTTAAGGTGCAGATTGTCAATGGTAATTTCTTTGTGTAAAAAATTCGGATTTTCAATAACAAGCGTGCATCCTTCCGGTACACCCACACCTTCCAATTGATAATATCCATTCATGTCGACCGATGTACTTTTCGATAAAGGGATATCCCGGGGGCACTTGATGTGAATTTTTGTTTGTGCAGTTTTACCGGGATCCGTTGACTCGGACTGTTTTAAAGTGATTTTTTCAAATTGTGGAATCGTAACGTTTCCCTTTACTGAGTAACGTGTCACAGCACAACTCAATGCGGAAAATGACAAAATCGTTATTATGAAAAGAGTTTTTAGATATGAGTTCATTTTATGACTATTGTGAAATTTTCTCGAAAATTCTAATGCGAAATCCGGGCTATGCGACAAGGACCATACCGGCCAGCAACCCTCCCGGAATCGACGCCGGATCGCTTTCGCTGGTTATTGGATGAATCTCCCAGCCCACATCCTCGATGAGCTTGAAAACGTTTATTCCGAGCGCTTCCATGGAAGGCCGGGCCAAAGAGGGGTATCGGCATGAGGTGCCGTCGATGAGTGCCTGGCATTCATATTCCATACAGAAAACAGGTTTACATGATCCGGCGGCAAGGCCTTTGGAGATAGAGTACCCGGCATCCAAACAGATGGTTTCCAATTGTGTTGTGATTTCATAGATCACCCGGAAGGCTTCATACCGCTCTTCAGAGAGAAGAATTTCAGGGTCCACATCAGTTTTAAAAAACAGCGCATTTTGATGCTGCCGGATTTTTTCTCTGAATTCGCCGGGTTTCATAGCATGCGGTGGGCAGTAGATGCTGGTACCGTAACCTTCGCACAGCGGTTCCCGGCACAATTCGATAATATCGTCCTGAATTGAAATGATGTTCGCGGATATGATTTTTGCATCCGTCGCGCCAAAATTCAGGGCATTTTTTTTCAATTCCTCGAGGAATGATGAAACCATGTTTTTCAGGACCCTTTTCGTTGGTTTCAGTTTATGTGCTTAAATAATATACCAAAGGGATTTTCGGCAAGTGATTTTTGTCAAATCGATGGATGTATTACCTGTTAAGGGTTTCGGTTACCTTTCCAGACGATGCTCTCCGCAGAAAATGTATAACCCGGAATCTTTGGCAAGGCATGCCAGGGTCATGTTCAGTTTGGCAGCCAGCTCCACGGCCAGGGACGTGGGGCGGGAAAAGGCCAGTATGACGGGGATGCGTGCCCGTGCAGTTTTCTGAACCAGTTCATAACTGATACGGGAAGAGAGGGTCAAGAGGGAAGCCTTTTCAAGCCTGCGGGTCAGAAACAGCTTTCCGATGGCTTTATCAAGACAATTGTGGCGCCCGACATCTTCGGCCACCGATAGGAGTTCAAAATCCGAGCTGTAAAGGGCGGCGGCGTGGGATGAGCGTGTTTTTTTACGTAATGGCTGGTGATGTGAAAGGCTTTCAAGGCATTGGAGTGCCCTGCCGCTATCAATTCGTGTGTTATTAGTCAAAGGCTGAATAGTTTGGTAAAGATCCTCGACGATTTCCTTGCCGCAAATTCCGCAACTGGTCTGGCTGATAAAGCCGCGTCGATCCAGAATTTCGGCGATTTGACTTCTTCTTGATTCGGCAAGGGTAACGGCAACCACATTGGTGTCCGTGTCATCACAAAAGGCTAAAGTGCCCATGTCATCCAGCGTATCCACAATGCCTTCGCCCAGGCAGAAACCGGCAGTGTGGGCCAGTTCATCACCCGGTGTCCTCATGACAACGGAATATGGTTTTCCCTGAACTCGGATCGACAGGGGTTCCTCTGTGAGCAGTTCGTGTTCGACAGGTTTATCGAGGGTTTTGTTCCAGTGTAAAACGGTAAGATTTTGCGGTTTGTCCAAACAGGGCCTCCGTGTGTTTACCTTTAATACGGGTTGCTTGATATTGTATTATGATCTTTTCAATAATTCAATAACCCGAATATTTCAAGAACAACAGGCAGCGCTTTTTGTAAAGTCTTTCCAAATGGCGAATGCCAGGAGAAGGGCCAGGGCGGCGGCGCCGAAATACTGCATGGAATGGGGAATCAGTTCCGCGGCCTGACCGGCTTTGGCGCTGGCGGTGATGCCGATGCCGTAGTAGACCATGTCGGTCAGCAGTCCGAGGGACAGGGAACAAAAGACGATAGAGCCGAGGTAGATGAAGAGCGATCGTTTCCCGAGCAGCCCCGAAACCATGCTCAGCGACGCAATATTGGTGGCCGGTCCGGCCAGCAGGAAAACCAGGGCCGCGCCCGGATTCAATCCCTTGAGCACCAGGGCGGCGGCAATGGGCGTCGAGGACGTGGCGCAGACATACATGGGCAGGCCGAGCAGCAGCATCACGAGCATGGCGGTAAAATCGTTGGCCAGGTAGGTTTCAAACAGGGTGGCCGGGATAAAGTACGTGATCAGACCGGCCAGCAGGATTCCGACAATAAACCATTTGCCGATGTCGCCCAAAAGGTCCACAAAGGCATATTTCAGACCGGAAACGAGTCTGTTGACCATCGAGGTTCTGGGCAATGCGGGAGTGCCTGATTCGGTCCCGCTACAGCCGCAGTCCCCGGAAGCGGAACAGGCGCTCGAGGTCATGGCCGGTAATGCTTTGCTGTATTTGCCGAAAAAATTCTCCGTGATTCCTGCGAAGATGGCCGTGACAAAAGCCGCCAACGGCCGGGCCAGTGTAATGATGGGGTCCATCAGTGCATAGGTGATCGGGATTGAATCGACGCCCGATTCCGGTGTAGAGATCAGGAATGATAGCGTCGCACCGTTGTTGGCGCCCTGCCGCTTTAAACCCGCCGCCGCCGGTACAACACCGCAGGAACACAGGGGAATCGGAATCCCGGCCAGGGCGGACAGAAAGACCGAGCGGACCTTGCCCCTGCCAAGGTAACGGGCAATTTTATCAGGTTTGACAAAAACGTAAAGAATTCCGGCCACGAAAAACCCAAAAAGCATGTAGACGGCGGACTCCAAAAAGACGTGCCATGAAGCAGCCAAAATTTCAAGTATCATAGTCATAAAAAAATTCCAGTGTTAATTTAAGGTTCTTCTCCAGATTGGTTGGAGAAGAGGGTTCGAGGATTCAAGGATTCAAGGGGCCAAGTGTTTTTTTCCAACGATTTTATCAGCGCTTTGAGCATCCTTTCAGCTTCCTGTGTATCATCCTTGAGAGCCTTTAAATTTTCTTTATTTACATAATTTATATCACCTGACAGCAGGAGCTGGAGCTCCAATTCTCAAATAGAACCATAGGCAATATATAATGACCTCAAGCCACCTGCAGTTGTCTTCCTGCCATACTTTTAACTCTTTATAATTTTTAAGTATTTTTCTCGAACCCTTGAACCCTCGACTCCTTGCAAAATCATCAACTCTTTTGGAGATGATTCGCATTTTTTTATTCTTTCGCGTGTTCCAGGCTCTGGGTGATCAACGCGTCCACGTGGTCGTCATCCAGGCGGTAAAATACGATTTTTCCCTCTTTGCGATAGCGGACGATCTTGAGATTCCGCAGTATCCTGAGCTGGTGGGACACCGCGGAATCCGATGACCCGGTCAGCGCCGCGAGATCACAGACACACAATTCACATGCGGCAAGGGCAATAACGATTTTCAACCGGTTCGGGTCGCTCAGGGCCTTGAAGATGTCGATGACATGTTCAAGGACATCAGTACCCGGAATATTTTTTAACGCACACGCAACATTTTCCGCATGCAGTACTTTTTCCTGACACAGATCCATTGTTCGACTCCTTTCAATATATGAACATCTGTTCATATGTCAACTTCAAAAGGAAAAGTCAATAGCTTTTATAATATGGAATGGAAATCTGAAAAAACAATCTTGACTTGATATGTTGGAAATTTTGAAGGGTATCAAAGGTTGTAACCCCGCAAATCATCCGGGGATATAGGGGGCATCGCAAATAAGCTCTGATAGTCAACAACGTCACCCAAAACAAACTCATGTCAACTTATATGCTTATGTGCCCTATTTTACCATATGGGCAAAAAAGCGTTTTAATAATGTTTGGCTTGCTATTACGGATAAAGGTGCTTACTATGTGCTATCAATTAAGTCCCGCCGCAAATTTGGGGGGAGGGTTTCTTTCTGTTGGAATTATCGGTTTGTTAAACGCTATCATCCTTCAGTTTGTAACGTTGAAATATTTCGAAAGGAGGATGATATTATGATAAATGGAACTGTTAAGTGGTTTAATGACAGAAAAGGTTTTGGATTCATCGAACAGGAAGACGGACCGGATGTATTTGTGCATCATAGCGCAATCAATGCGGCCGGTTTCAAATCCCTCAGTGAAGGTGAGCGCGTGACCTTTGACATCGAGCAAGGGCCAAAAGGTCCGGCTGCTGCCAATGTGACGGCCGCCTAACCTGCTTTTTAAGACAATTAAAGGCATCTCCTGTGAAACGGGGGATGCCTTTTTTAATGATCGCTTGCATCAACCCAAAATTATGCCGGTTGAGATTCTTTTCCCTGTTATCAGAGATCTCATCGATTCGGCAACCGACCCGGAAGGAAACGCCATGGCAAAAGCGCGTTACAATTTCAAGAAACGTCAGAAAGAATTGGCCCGGAAAAAAAAGAAAGAGGAAAAAAGGCAGCGCAAGCTGGAAAACAAGGCGGTTGAAACCGATGAAACTGAAAAAGACCCGACCCCTTTAACGGAGGACCGGTAAGCATAGGGTCCGATTACCACCAATTTCCGGAGCTATACAATGGTAATAACTCAACATAAAAAAGGCTGGGCCCCAAAAAAACAGACCGGTTTTCATGAGGGCCAAAAAGTGGCGCTGCTCATCTCCTCTCGAACCGAGATGGGATTTGTCGCCGTCATCAACGGCACCCACAAGGGCATCCTTTATAAAAACGAAGTGTTTCAGCCGCTGGAAATCGGTCAGGAAATTGACGGGTTTATCAAAAAAGTGCGTGGCAACAAGAAAATAGACCTTTGCCTGCAAAGGCCCGGCTACAAATCCATCAATCCCCTGTTCCGAAAAATTATGGACACATTACAGCAACGGGATGGGTTTATCGCGGTCACCGATAAAAGCCGGCCGAAAGTAATCGCCGACCTTTTCGGCGTCAGCAAAAAAGAATTCAAGAGGGCCATCGGCAACCTGTACAAAAAAAGGCTGATTACCCTTGAAAAAGACGGCATCCGGCTACGAGAAAAAAATACATAATCATATTTCACTTGCTATCAGTTTAGAAATCAAACCACACAAAAAAATAAAAGCTGTTATTTAGAGCTTTTAGAAGATGCCCTCGATTTTGTTTACGCTCATTTAAGGTTTAATCATGCAACGATTAAACTGCAGGAACAACCATTTCTGACCACCCCTTATTTTTTTAATATGGAATGGATATCTGTAGAAACTCAGTTCATTGATATTTGCAGATTATTGCAGGTATCTAGATTTTCCAGGGGAAGAATTACATTTTAATCGTTGTCCAAAATTTCCCTTATTTTTTTGGACAAATCGGCCGTGTAAAATGGTTTCTGAATAAAACCATTGCAACCCCGATCCAGTATTTCGCTGGCCTGGCCGTTGATGCTGTATCCGCTTGAAAGGAGAACTTTGATAGTCGGATTGATCTTTTTTAATTTGTCAAAAGTATCACCGCCACCCATGCCCGGCATAACTATATCCAGAATTATCATATCAATTTTGTCGTGGTTTTTTTTGTAGATTTCTATTGCCGTTTCACCACTCTTTGCAGTCAAAACCGTATATCCCAATTTTTCGATAATTCCGCAGCCAACATCTAAAATCATGTCCTCATCATCCACAAGCAGGAGTGTTTCTGTACCCCTCAACAATTCTCCGCGAAATTCCTTTTCCTGCACAGCCGCTTTTCCAGACGCTGGAAAATAGATATTAAACGTTGTACCCTCATCTTTCTCGCTGTAGACATTTATGAAACCCTGATGATTTTTTATTATTCCATAAGCAGACGCCAATCCTAACCCTGTTCCCCTGCCCATCTCCTTGGTCGTAAAGAAGGGATCAAATATCCGTTGCCGGGTCGCCTCATCCATTCCCACACCGGTATCCGTTATGGAGATCTTTACATAATTCCCTGGCCGCACCTGATACGGCTTGCTGTATTCCTTATCAATTATTATATTTTTCGTTTGAATGTAGAGATCACCACCACCCGGCATCGCTTGCCAGGCATTGACATAAATATTCAACAACACTTGTTCAATCTGTCCCTGATCGACCTCTACCGTCCAGGGGTCCTCTTCAAATTTTTCCTTAATATTAATCTCCTTTCTGGTTCGGCCAAACATTTGATTTTGTTTTCCGACAAGGCTATTTATATCGATTGCCTTAACTTCATATTTTCCACCCCTGCCAAACCCCAAAAGTTGTTTGGTAAGTGTTGTGGCACTTTTGACATAATCCTCAATACCTTTGAGATGTTCAAAATAGGGATGGGATGAGTCAGAGTCCATTGACATCAATGATGTGCGACCCTGAATACCCATAAGGAGGTTGTTGAAGTCATGGGCAATGCCACCTGCCAAGGTGCCCATGGCCTCCATTTTTTGAGATTGTTGGAGTTGGGCCTCAAGTTTTTTTGTTTCGGTTATATCAAAGAAAACGCCGCTGACATAATCAATGTCGTTATTTTCCTTACAAACGATGTGTCCTCTTTCTTGGATCCACAAGATATCCCCGGTTTTGGATCTGATCCTATATTCCCTTACATATGACTTGTCTGCTTTAAGGGCTTGGATAAAACTTTCCCGTGCATTTTTAATGTCTTCTTCAATAATAATATCTATCCATTTCATTCTGTTGGAATTAAATTCATCAGCATCATAGCCGGTTAGCAATCCAATTTTATCATCAAAAACCTCAACCGACCAGTCTTTATTCCCTATGAATACAGTACTTGGTAGATTCTCAACTAACAATCTGTATTTCTTTTCGCTCTTTTGCAGCGCCTCCTCAGCCAGAGTAGTCTGGATTATCTGGGCTGTGGTTCCGGCTATACTTTCAAGCTGAGCGTCTTCTTCGGAAGAAATTGTTTGTTTGCTGAATAAGGCCAAAACACCAATAACCCTACCTGTCGCCGAAAGAAGCCTATATCCCGCAAAGGAGACCAATCCGAGCTTTCCGGCCCATTCATGATCGTGAATACGAGGGTCATTTATAACATCATTGGTTAGAAATTTCGGTTCGTCCTCTGCCGCAACCCTGCCGATTTTATAGCAACCGAATGGCACTCTCCGGTGTCCACCGTCTATATGAGTGTAGCGTCCAGAACTGGCCGAAAGATGAAGACAACCTTCTCGGTATCGGCAGATATGTGGCCCCTCTGTAATTTTAGCATGCTGGCACTCAGAGTCACACAAATCTCCGGGTTTAACCATCCAAATTCGGGCAAAGTCAGCTTTGAAAATTTCAACTATTCCATCGGTGATGAATCTAAGTTTTTCTTTTAAACTGCCAGGGCCAAGCAATTTTTCTTTTAAACGATTCAAACTTTCTATGAGTTCCAAAGCCTGCTTGCGCTCGGTGATGTCCTCTATCGCAACAACTACTCCGGCAGAAGCGTCGTCGGATAGAACCGGCGCAGCCCTCAACACAATATCGCGAACTTCCCCATCTTTTCGAATATGGCGTGTTTCAACACTTTTAAAGCCCTGGTTCCACAGAGCCGTATACAGTTCGTCTCCAACACGTGCACTTTCCTCTTCATTTTCATAGAGCATCCGGGTTGTGCCGCCAATCAGCTCGTTTTTCTTGTAACCCACGATATTGCAAAACTCGTTGTTAGCATCTATGAATGTGCGGCCTTTAACTACTGTTATACCGACCGGTGCCGCCAAGAACAGTCCGCGGCGCATCGACTCACTCTCCCGTAACGCCTCCTCTGCCCGTTTGCGATTGAGGATTTCCCACAAGCTATTCACAAACAAAGAAAGCTGACGGACATCTGTGTGATCATAGGGTTCAGCCTTATTTCCAACACCGACAATAGCAACGATCTTGTTGCCGTCCCATACGGGTGCGCTGGCATGCCTTATGATATGTGTGTGTCCTTCAGGATAACCTTTCTTTGTGGGAAGACTCTGATAGTCATTGTGTATCACGGGTTCCTTCAGGCGGATGCAATCCGACCAAACACCAGCTTCGTCCAGTGGATAATGCGGTATTTTTTCTGCTACACAATCTTTCAATGCTTCTTTTGACCAGGAATAAAGTTGTATGCTCCTCTGATCCGGACCTACAAAATGAAGATAACCGATCTTGCTATGGGTCAACCTCACAATTTCTTCGAGGGAATAATCTACCAGCTGTTTTTCAGATAGATCTCTTATTTTGCTCAGCTTTAAAAGAGATTCCAGGCGTTCTTCATTCAGCTTCAGCGCTTTCTGAGCCTGCTTGTGCTTCTCGGTATTTTTCTCTAATTCTTTGACCTTCTGTTGCAATGCTTCGGTGTTGGGCTTGTCGGCCATTATAAAATTCTCCAATATCTTCAAACACAAAAAGGTTCCTATGCCGGTTCAACTTAATGCCCGCATATAAGCCTTTTATCACACAGACTCATCCCGTGAGTTGGGTTCTATTTTAAAATATACCCCATGCGCTTTATTATTTGAATATTCAAGCAATAAATACCAAAATAACATAAAAGGGACCAGAAGTGCAAACATTGCCGTTGAGAAAAAGGGGAAGGGGATCTGCTATGGACAGGGAAAGAATGCTTTTTGAAAAATACGATTATTCAACGTGTTCATATTTGTAGCGTTAGAGTGTTGATATCTTGCAAAATATCAACTGATAACGAATTGTTCGAAATGTAATGGATATCTGAATAGTGTCAGATTTAGTTGGAGAAGAGGGGTCGAGGCTTGCCTGCCTCGGGCATGGATTCAAGGAGCCAAGTGTTCTTTTTCTAACGATTTTATCAACGCCTTGAGGGATTGCCAACGTACATAAAAATATAAGTTTCTCAATGTCCACGCTGTAAACAGCTAATTAGGTGTTGGAAAAAATGTTATAATTTTATGTGCGTCCCCAAACTCCCTTTAATCGCTGGGTCCACATGCACGATGACACGATCGAGGCTCTCTATATCTTCAACCAGGCAACTCTCCACAGCCTTTGCGATTCTATGTCCCTCTGTAACTGTCAATTGGCCATCGACTACGATGTGGATTTCCATTTGATAAAAACCCCCGGAGGTTCGAACTCTTAGATCATGTGTGCCGATAACTCCATCCACAGTTAAGGCGCATTGTCTGATCTTGCTAATGACTTCAAGGTTAGGGGCGGTGTCTGTAAATTCACGTAGAGCGTTTCGAAAGATATCCAGACCGACTTTGACGATGAAGAAGGATACTAAAAGGGCAGTGAAGGAATCAAGAATATGCCAGGAAGGTTTGATTTGTGTCCCTGCGATGCCTATCAGAACAGCCACAGAGGTAAGGGCGTCTGAGCGGTGATGCCACGCATTGGCAATGATCAGCTGACTTTTGATGCGCCGCCCCGTATGTATTGTATAATGAAATAGAGCCTCTTTTAAAGCGACAGATACGCCTGCCACAACCAGCGCCAGTATTGTAGGATGGCATTCCGTATGATGATATATATTCAGGGAAGCTTTTATTCCTATGTAAAATGCCGTAGCAATAAGCGCTATTCCAACGAAGGCAGAGGCTAATGTTTCAATTCGGGCATGACCAAAAGGGTGTTCCTCATCCGGGGGTTTACGACCAATTCCGACACCAAGCAGGACCACAACGTCGGTAAAGAGGTCGGAAACGGAGTGGACCGCATCCGCTATCAGGGCTTGGCTACTTCCGAATATCCCCGCAAAAAACTTTAGCAGAATTAAAATTATACTTACCAGAGCTCCGACAATTGTCACCGATCTGGCGGTTCTGATTGACTCTGTCATATGATCCGTTTTGATTTCAACCGATCCTGTTACTGTGGTGTTAAGGGACGGGTGTTAAGGGACGTACATAAGTTTATAAGTTCCCGTCAGTCTGAGTGTGAACATACATTTTTTCCTGGGTCGTTTGTTCCTCCATGGGTATTGGTAAAAGTGACTCTCAATGTGCAACTATCTATGTTGTACCAAACCCCCTCGACTTTAACCTCGGTGTAGCAGTGTGAGAGTTCTGTGGGAATTAGCCAATATCTATTAGGAGAGACAGCACCCTTCAAAACCTCTTTAGGTAATACAACAAAATGATTATAAGCTTCTATATCAGCTTCCCGAAAGAGTGCCGTCATCAGTTCACCTTTCGGGTTGCAATGCCCGACTCCTAAATCCAAGGTATTATCAGGTTTCGACAAATCGAAGTATCTGTTAAATCCAAATTTAATGTTGTCACGTACATAGCCATGTAACGCTATAACTTTTTCACGCTCGGTAGAAAGTTTATCAGTTATTTGTTTTGCTAAATCTCTTGCTCTTGACATGTGAAGACCCTTTTGGATCACCTACATAAATAAAATTCTCCATTTATACATACATTAGAAAATTGTGGGTTACAAGACAACAATGTTCCTCAAAACGCGACATTTAAAAGCATATAGAATGAACAATAAAAACTGTAAAGCTGCCATTCATACAGGTTGTAATTTAAGGCTGAAAAAATCGGCAGCGTTTTTGTAGGATATCTTTTCCAGAGCCTCGTGGGAGATGTCAGCTGCTTTCAATTCCTTAAGCTCTCTGTCCCATGCATACGGGATGTTCGGAAAATCGGAACCATACATAATTCTGTCTGATCTGTAATGGCCGAGAGCTATTTTTTCCTCAATCGGAAAGTAATCTGTGATGACCATCGTTGTGTCCAGCCAGAGATTATCATATTTTTCAATCATTTTTCTGTAAGCCGATATCTCATCGAATCCCAAATGGGGGACACAGATTTTAAGATCCGGAAAATCTTTCAAAATATGTTCCAGTCTTTCAGCACTGCAAAGCTGATACGGATCGCAACTGTAAGCTGTGCTTTTCGGCTCTCTGCCGATATGCATTACAATCGGTTTTTTATTAATCTGGCAACATTCATACAGGCGATTCATATGTTCACCGTTCATGTCGAAGCACTGTACATGAGCGTGCAGCTTCAGTCCGCCTAGACCGGAATCAAATGCTTCCTGTAAAATATTTTCGGCATTGTTCTCGCCGGGAAATACGGTGGCCATGCCTGTAACCCGATGGTCATACTCGCTGCATTTCTCAAACATATACTGATTCAATTGTTTCGCAATTCCGGGCTTATGGGCATACTGGAGTGCGATGATATGTTTTATGCCGCGTGACAGCAAAAACTCAAATATCCGGGATGAGGTCATCTGATATCTAATATGCCAGGCATTTTCATCAAACCATTTCCGGATTGCGGAAAAAAGACTGCGGGGGAAAATATGTACATGGGCATCAATTAAGGGAGGAAGACCGGCAGGCACCTTTGAATCTTCCTGATCATTAACTGACGGCATCTTTGGTCTCAACACTATAACACCCATTTCTTTCTATAAATATTATAGGCCATAGGGAGACAATGGGGTCAGGTCTTCATTCGCCGCTACCGTAATTTCTGTTAAGAATGAAGACCTGACCCCATTGTTTTCTTTTACAGCTTGGACATTGAGAAACTTATATATTTATGGACGTTATCTATTAAATTAACAAGGGGTTATGCCTTCCAGCATAGCATAGAAAAAAAGTGTTTTCGCGTCCCCTAAGCCCTGCATATGCGGGAGGAGGCTCACTGTTCTCAGTACATCTCGTATTTAACCAGCCTGCCGTCGAGCCCGCCGGCCTTGATCGGTTTTTTCCATGAGGCTTTCAGCCCGATTTTTTTGATATACTCCCGCTCTCCGAAATAAACAAAAGCGGCAGAGCCTTTGCATTTCTGTTTCAGAAAATCGCCGAGATTTTTATAAAACATTTCAAGGTTTTCGTCTCCCCCCATCCGAATGCCATAAGGCGGATTGGTTACAATTACATGCTCTTCAAGGGCGGGCAGCTTTCTGAAGTCCGCCCTTTCAACGCTTACGTTATTTCCGTAATGGAGCCCCATCAGGTTTGTCCGCGCCGCGCTGACAGCCTCAGCGGACACATCACTGCCCGCAATCAGCCCTTTCGGCAGTTCCCGGATGTGTCCGTTGGCCTCTTTTTTTACCTGCTTCCAGACAGCGCCGTCAAAGTCGGGCAGACATTCAAAACCGAATCGATTCCTGAAAACACCCGCGGGAATAATGCAATATTGCATGAGCGCTTCACACAAAAGGGTTCCCGAACCGCACATCGGATCATATAAAGGAACAGAACCGTCCCATTCGCTGAATCGGATAATCGCGGCGGCGACGGTTTCCTGCATCGGCGCTGAAACGGTCTCCTCTCTGTATCCTCTCCGGTGAAGTGCGCCGCCTGAAGTGTCGATGCTTATTACTGCCTTATCGTGCCTGATATGAAGGTTCAGCAGGATATCCGGATTCCTTGCCGACACATCCGGACGCTGACCGGTTTTTTCTTTGAAATAGTCGGCAACCGAATCTTTAAGGCGGAGGGCAGCGTACTTTGAATGCGAAATCGCGCTGTCGGAAACATTCCCCGATACGGCAAAGGTATTGCCTTTTCCAAAAAAATCTTCCCACTCGATCTGTTTGGCCTTCTGATACAACGTATCGGTATCATGACAAGCGTATGATATTAACGGCGCAAGGCACCGTGAAAGAAGCCGGGTCAGATAATTAATTCGATACAGGGTTGATTTGTCCGCCCTGAAATGAATTCCGCTGAATTCCGGCCTGACATCTTCGGCGCCGAGTTCAGAGAGCTCCTCCGCACCGGCTTCTTTTAAACTGTCGGCGATCTGGGCAAAATAACAGCAATCCTCCTGATACTGATATACCGCCGCTGGCCGCTTTTTTCTTCTAATTCGTTTGACCCTGTCGGATGATACCATTTTTACCGCTTTCGTTTCAATCGGAGTCGCAAAGATCGGTCGAGATAGTGCTTGATCATTTCAAACCTTTTGCAGTATTAGCTGTTTTTTATGCAACTTTGGGGATAACCCGGCGCCCGGCATAAATGCGCAATTTTAACCCCGTCACCCGGAACGTCCTTTGAGGATCAGGTTTTTTTGTTCTTCTTTGTTCCGTTTGTCCTTCTCGACAAAAAGCGGTTTCCCGCTGTCATAGGCTTTTTCTGTACAGTACATCAGGGTTGCCGGCGTCGACGGAGCGGGCGTAAAAATCTGAATCTGTCGGGGTTTGAACTTGAGGACCCTGCGGCTGAAGCGGTTTAAACGCTCCATATCCTGGCGTGTACATCCCGGATAAGCAGCGATAAAATAACAGGTTAAGAACTGTTTTTTCCCCATCCTGCGGTTGATCTTTTCAAAACAGCGGAAGAATTCCATAAAGCTCTCAATGGAGGGTTTTCCCATGAGCGCAAGGATATGATCTTCGGAATGCTCGGGCGCGATCTTCAGTTGTCCGGAAATATGATGCCGGATAATCTCCTCAAGGTATTGAAGGCCGTATGTTTGATCTTCTATCACCAGATCATGGCGTATTCCGGAACCGATGAAAACCTTCTTAACCTTCGGTATCTGCCTGAGTTTTTTCAGCAGGGCAATCTGGGGGAGATGGCTGATTTCCAGCTTATCGCAGACGACCGGAGTCAGGCAGCGCTTGCTGCGGCATGTGCCTTTGGTTTTTCTTCGCTTGCATTCGATGCCGTACATATTGGCGGTGGGGCCGCCGACATCGTGAATGTATCCTTTAAATTCAGGATGGTGGGTTAAAATCGACGCTTCCTTCAGAATGGACGCTTCGCTCCGATCCACAACCCTTTGCCCCTGATGTACGGATATGGCGCAGAAGTTACAGTCGCCATAACATCCTCTGTGCGTCGTGATGGCAAAACGGATGGTTTCAAGTGCCCGCACCGACCCCCATGCCGCATAATACGGATGGACGTCCCGTTCATAATCCAGCGCATGAATATGGTCCAGTTCCTCGCTCGTTGGCGGAAACTGGGGAGGATTCTGGATCAGATACCGGCTGTCCTGTTTCTGGCAAAGACCTTTTCCAGTTATCGGGTCATTGTTTTTATAAAAAATCTTAAACATTTCAGTGAACTTGGCGCTGTCCGCCGCAACTTCCGCATGGGATGGGAGTTCCATGTAACCGTCTTTTTTTTCCGCGGCAATATAGCAGATTCCGCGGACATCCGTAACCGGTCGGCGCCGCCGGATGTTTTCTGCCAGTTCGAGAGTCGTTTTTTCCCCCATTCCATAGACCAGAATATCGGCCTTGGCGTCAAAAAGAATGGACCGCCGTATACTGTCGGATGTGTAATGATAATGGGAGATGCGTCTGAGGCTCGCTTCAATCCCGCCGATAACGATCGGTTTTGTCTTTTTGAAATATCGGCGAACAAGGTTGGTATATGCGATAACCGCCATGTCCGGGCGTCTGATATTTAGACCGCCGCCGGTCAGATCATCTTGCTTTCGCCGTTTATTCGTCGCAGTATAATTGGATATCATGGAGTCCATGCAGCCCGAAGTAATTCCCCAGAAAAGGTTCGGCTCCCCCAGCCGGCCGATATCTTTTCCACTGTTGATATCGGGCTGTGCTATTATGGCGACCGTGTAACCGGCATCTCTCAGTACCTTTCCAATGACCGCGACGCCGATAAACGGCGAGTCCACATAGGTGTCTCCTGTTACCAGTATGACGTCCGGAGACTTCCAGCCAAGAGCATTCAGCTCTTTTTTAGTTGTGGGAAGAAACATTAAGAGAAATCCAGGTCAATTCGTGTTTGTTGTGTGAAAGATGGAGAAAGAAAATTCGGGGGGTCGGGCCAAGCTAACCGATTGATATCTATAAATTAGCGTTCATAAATCAGGTGCTTTTGGGCCCGATATCGCGCTTTTTGACCCCAAAATGGGCTTTATAAGCAATGTCCCGCACCGTCGATGTGTTGAATAATGCTCTTTTTGCCCCTAAAAAGTTTGATATAGGGGGTAAATATCCCAATTATTCCGTGTTATCATTGATGGTTCTATATAGTTGTCTTGGCCCGACCCCCATTCTCATTTTTATAACAGAACGCCGACTTAATGCGCTAATCAAGGTTTGACCCCAATTCCTTTTTATTCCGGTCAAATTCCTCCGAATCGGGTCCCCCTTCGAAGGCAAAGATCCGTCCGCCGGATCCCCACAGCTTTCCGATGCCCCAGGTACACAAGCCGAAACCGATGGCCAACACCGTGACGGCTGCGGCATAATTGCCGAACAGATCCGTCAGGGTGATCTGCCCCACGTTGGTGGGGTCGTATAAAATGGGGATCAGCGTCTCGTGCAACTGGGCGAAAAGGGCCGTGCCTGCCAGTCCGCCCAGCAGGGCGAAGACTGCATCCATGCGCCCCTCGCCGGCGGCCGCCCAGGTGGTGCCGGGGCAATACCCGGTGAGCCCCCACCCGATGCCGAAGATCACGGCGGCCAGTCCTGTGGCCACGATGCTGGTGGGCAGGGGCAGGGTGCGGCCCACGCCGACCGACTGGAGCCAGAAGAGGCCCACGGCGGACAAGGCCACCGTCAGGACCATGAACCGGGGGATATCCGCGTCCAGCATCAGGTGCGATCGGGCCATCCGATGGGCGTCGGTGGCGCCGATGCGCTGGATGACGAATCCGAAGGCGATACCCGAAAAGAGTCCCAGCCAAATATTTGTCATTGGATTTCCTCCTTTTGCGCGATCTTTCCGAAGATCAGCCGGGCGGTGAGCATGGCCACGGCAAAAATAACGACGCCGAAATAAAGGCCGCTGATGGCCAGTTGCGTCGATCCGGAGATGAAAAGCCCCAGGGTGCAACCGCCGGCCAGACGCGATCCGAAGAGGATCAGGAAGCCGCCGAAAAAAGTGGCCGCGTACCGTTTTGCCCGGCTGTCGCCGAATCGCTTCTTCCAGATGGGCGGCATATCACGCACCGGGATTTCTTTGGATGTCCGTCCGGCGATAAAGCCACCGATGGCCATGCCCAGCACAAAGGTGAAGAGCCACGAACCGGGGCCGGGAATGGCCTTGTAGTGGACCTTGGCCGCGACGTATTCCGGAGCTGCCCACTGAAAAAGGCCCTTTAGGGTGCTGACGAACCCGCTGGACGAGGCCGGGGGCCCGTAGGTAGCGAAAATAAAGACGATAATGCCCGACAGGGCAAAGGCGGCCGGGACCCATTTCCAATAGGGGTTTTGCGGTCTGTTCATGTGTTCCATTTGGCTTATCCTCCGCAGGAGACGTACCCGCTTTTGGAGCCGCGGCCGCTTCCGGATGGTGCGGCCACGCCGCTATTAGGGGTTGTCGTTCCTCGACGGTTGAAGGCGGCGGATGAGGACGTCGTCTTTGTAAGGGTATTGCCGGTGAGGACGTTTTCCGCGGTTTCA
The DNA here is from genome assembly GCA_042573625.1 of Thermodesulfobacteriota bacterium. Lineage (GTDB taxonomy): Bacteria > Desulfobacterota > Desulfobacteria > Desulfobacterales > UBA11574 > JBHPCZ01. The sequence goes on along the minus strand of JBHPCZ010000014.1, from coordinate 8,502 downwards.
ACAGGGTAGTAATACCGTTTGTTGCCCCATTCCATCCAGGATGGCTCATAGAGCATCACATCCTCGAAACCCATGAGCCGGAGGACCAAATATCCGAATGATCCGCGTCGGGCTGAATGGCAGTAAGTAATCACAGCCCTGCCGGGGTCGAGGCCTCCGTAAAGCTCACGCAACGCCGCGTATGGCTTGACCGCCTTGATGTCGGGGGTGTTCCAGTTGAGGGTGTAGTCGATGTTGGTTGCGGTCGGGACATGCCCCGGCTTGAGCTCCGTGCCGTCCAGCCCGGTATTGTGCTTTTCGCCTATATATTCCGCCCGGGACCGAACATCCAGGATCTGATAGTAGGGATCACCGAGCCTCGGCATTATGTAATCGGCCTTGACCCATTTACGCAGGTTGATCTCGCCCGACGGGGCCTGGTAGAGGACCGCCTCGGCCTTGCGCGGTGTGGATACCGTTTCTCCACCGGCATCGATCCATCCGTCGATGCCCCGCTCCAGCACCTTCATGTTCTTGTGGCCCAGCAGGTCGAGAACCCAGAAGATATAGGAACTGGTGGCGCCCCCGTCCCGATTCACCGAATCATAAAGCACCACGGTGTCGTTCCGAGCGATGCCGTGTTCGCCCAGCAGTTGCTGTGCACGCTCAATGCCCACGAACAGTCCGCCCATGTTGCCGGCGACATCGTCGTACTGGAATTGCTGCCAGGGCATGCGGATGGCGCCGGGGATCAGTTTCCCATCAAGGTATTTGTCCATTCGGACGTCCACGATCACAAGGGACGCGTCGTCCTTTTGGGATTTCAGCCACTTGGCGGTAGCCAGGAATCCGGCGTTGGGATAATCTTCACCGGCTGCGCCGCCGGTCGCCGAGGACGCCGACCAGTAGACGCCGAGCAGCAAAATCGAGGCGATCGCCACATAACGAATCAGTTTTCCGTTTTTCATGTCTTTTTTGTCCTTCCCGTCTAGTATGTCGTCTTCAATGGTTTCGAGTCGGTCCGGAAAGATGCCGTTCAATGGTCCTTTTCCGGCCCCCTGTCGAATTCGATGATCCTGGCAAAGTCCCGGTCCGGACCTTTGCGGACCCGATGATACAACGGGCTTTCTTTCCCGACCCGTCCCCCCATGTCATAGGTGAAATCGGAGACAGCCACATGGCGGATCCAGTATCCGGTGAGTACCGGTCCCGCACCGTTGTAACAGGAGTGAAAATGCACAAAACCGTCCTGGGGATCCGGTCGCGTGCTGCGCCAGGCCTCCGGCGCTTCCTGAAAAAATACCGGTTTGATCCTGTCGTGGGTGGGGATGGCGACATCGGCCCGGGGCAGCGTCGCCCGCACCGCGGTTCCTTGATAGAGTTTGGCACCTTCGGGCATGTCCGAACTGTAGAATCGGGTTTCGTTGAAACAGACGAATCGCAACCGGCTCGGATCCCCTGGGTCTTCGGGCCGAAAATAATAGCCCACGAAGGGTCCGAACCCGATCATCCGACCCTCGTGCACCTGCTCCAGCCGGGCCATGTATCCATGGGGGATGGTGACAAGGCCACCCGACCTATCCGACCCGCTGGTTCCCTGGTCCGGCCCGCAGCCGGACATCACCGTCGCACACGCACAGATCAGAAGAAACGTAAGGGTTATCGGCTTGTGGATTCGAATTATCATTGCGATCCGGTCCGCTTCCCTTCGAAATGAAAGACCCGCCGATTCTCTCCGGCATCCAAGTCTTTTTTTTGCCTCAAACCCCGGCTTTTTCCCCAACACGAGCATGTTCCTATTCTCTTTTAATACGATGCCGTGAACCGTTTTGAATCCCTGCTTCGCGGCAATTGAGCGGCAGACTTTTATTCAAAGGCGTTTGACGGAAATCAGAAACGATGGTTTTTCAAGTCCTGAAAGGCTTTTACAATATCCAGGATCGCCTCGTGCACACCCTCGACACTGGAGCCCATATCCCATGTTCCTTTCTTCTCGACCTTTTCCTGAACCTTGGATTTGATCTTTTTAAAGTTGTCAGCGTGTTTTTCAAAATGCAGGCGATGCTCTTCTTTCATGTCGTTGATGGCATCTGAATTAATCTGTTGGATGAGTTCATCGGCCTCGGCCAGTAATTGCTCGATACTCTTTGATTCCATTTCTTTTGGCATAATGTCTCCTTTCACCGGTCTTTCGGCCGTTCACCTCACTACTGCCGTCATTGTCCGCCGGAAAGCGATTAGAAAGGGGTCAAGTCTACATTTGACTCTTATTAATATTGCCCCGCTATTTACATGTATGTTTTTACTTTTTCAGCTATATTTTTAGACCTCGAAACTCTCTGATAATAAAAAAAAATCAACGTTTTACGCTTCTCTTTTACCATCAATGGTCAAGCATAGACTTGACCCCATTCATCCCTATTCTATATTCCCCGTCAGCGGACAATGGAAAAGCCCAGGCGCACAGCCTCGTTGCGCTCCCGGAAATTGAGCAAGCTCTCCGCCAAAGCGTTTGTATACTGGGCCTGTAAGTAAAAATCGAAATTTTTGAACGGAAACCGGTGGATCGGGAAGGTCAGGTCCAGTTGCACCGACGCCCCTTCATCCGCCCATCGAAAATAAGACCCCAGCACGAAACTGTCCGGGGCCCCCAACTTGATTTCCAGTTCGAAGTAGCCCCTGTAGTCGTCAAGGTCGGGGTTGGTTTCCTCGTCGTTGTTGATGTATGCCCAAACCTTAGGCGCGACCTGCAGCCCGTACCCGAGTTTGGCGTTATAAAAAATAAAAATCGGTTTGGCGTAAAGAAAATTCGTGCTGCGTGAAAATTCACCGTCACGCCCGTTGGATTCATGCTGGAAGCCGGACTGAATGAAAAAACCTTTCATCCATGAAGGACGACCGGCTATATTGGGTGACAAGAAAAACAGTTCCGGCTTGTAGCTGGTATCTTTAAATGGTGCGGAGTTTGCTTCCAAATCCCAGAACGACGTTTGTGTGTATCCGAAATGCAAACCGTTCAACCAGGAAAAGCCTTTCGCCAGCGATCCCTCAGTGTTCAAAAAACGGTACTTGAAACTGATCTGAAACTTGCTTTTGCTGGGATCGGTTCCAACAAGAAAGTACATCGGCTCATAGGCGGCCAGGTTGGCCAGATACGGTTGGTACAGAGTGAACAGCGAATCGAGTGTGGCATAGTCTTCCGACGGTTCGGCGCCACCGGTATCGGGAACTTGTGTTTTTGGCTGTGCGGCAGCGGCAACCGCAAACATCACACCAACCGCGTCAAACTCGCTGACCTCCATGCGTACCGGTCCCTCGATACCTGTGGGAACGGTGAACGAAAAGCGCCTTTTTACAAAGCCGTTTTTCCCTAAATCAAACGGCGCCTCCTGAAATGGAGGGGCTGCGACTGCAATCGTCTCAACGGTTCGGCCGGCTGACTCAATGCGGCAGGTCAGCCGGTTTGGAAGCTGCACTGAAACGGTGTCATCTCCGGTGTTGTGAACGTAAACAGAAAACACCGCCTTCTGGCCGCTTTGGGGCATCTGGGCCGGCGGCGCAATTATTGTTTCTATATTACCGGCAAACGCCGTGGCGCTTGCAATCAGTATCCAAAAAACGCTCAGCACTCTCATTTGGCCCTCTTATCCGCGAATTGAACAGAACCGGTTTTCTCTTTCAATTTTTTGACCTCTCATGGATGAACGGCTCACATGATGCAGTGCACTTGGTGCATCTATTCTCGCTTTTCGTGGCATGATTAAAAAGTATCAAATACAATCTTCAATGAAAAGCATAAAATCATAGACGGCCCTATCGTTGCCCGTTGTTTTTCTTATCACACACCTATTTCATGGGGATGGTGTAGATAAACTTGTTGTTGTTTTCGTCTGCCTCCTGCTCCGTGCTAAAGAAATCGACAATGACGGTGACACGGTAATTAAGTCCACGCCGTAGTTCCACCTCCCGCGACAGGTTCACTATCCGGTGTGCGTCGAGTTGTGGCAGTGTCGCGACGCAGGCATGCTTCTCGCCGCCGATCTTGAAAAACACTTTGTAGTCTGCCGCGCGCATGGGCTCATCACTGTTGTTGGTAATTTTGGTTACGACCTTGACGTATTCCTTACCGTCACGCTGGACGAACATATGCTTAACCCCCAGAACCGTCAGGTCAGACAGCATAAACAACGGCAATCCCGGTGGCGGTGCGGTCCCGACCGCACCTTCCTGCGACGCCTCCTGCGGCGGTTGCTCGCAACAGCCCTGGTTACCATTATACGTAAACGTCTTGAGATTAAGATCTGTCTGGGGTATTTTCCTCTGGATCGGCGATTTAGCTACCGTCTGTCTCGGCTGCGCAATGGCGATGGGGATGCCAGTTAAGATAAAGATCGCCAATAAAATGGCCATCTCGAGTCTTTTTTTCAGAGCGCAACGGGTGTCAGGTCTTTTCGGAACGACCTTTCGGTCGCGCCTGCCTGTCCGGTAGAAAGGTCGACTAAATTCCAACCCGCTTCGGGACTCGCATCGCACTTTTTTCATTTCTCTCCTTTCTATTTGTGGCATAACATCGCTTCGCCTGACCAGCGGGCGCGGTTTTTAGCCCGTCTGCGTCCAGGCGTAGGTTATGTTTAACTTTTGATATATTTCAGATATTGCAGGTTTTGAGTTGATGGTTTTAAAGCAAAATCGTTGAGACCAGGCTGTGCTTTTTGCGATGCATTAAGATGATCAATTTTCTGAATATTGCTCTCTTAGTTTGTCCAGATACAACTTTGACCGGGCTTCCAAACTTTTTCCCACAATCCTGAACAACGTGTTCAGCCTCACTCCGAAAACTTTATGGCGACATCTGTCACTGCGGTAGTAGGTCTCCAAATTATCAACTCGACCATGGTCTTCTATCATCATATCCTTATCGAATTGGGAAAACGCATCACTTTTTCCATCCCAATCAATTGTTGAGTTAATATGAGTGCCATATCCGATGGATCGACCCTCTTCTGAGAGTTTAGCTCGCGCGGCTTTAAATAATGGACTATCAAGTATGTAACTATCTATGTTGTACCAAACTCCCTCGACTTTAACCTCGGTGTAGCAGTGTGAGAGTTCTGTGGGAATTAGCCAATATCTATTAGGAGAGACAGCACCCTTCAAAACCTCTTTAGGTAATACAACAAAATGATTATAAGCTTCTATATCAGCTTCCCGAAAGAGTGCCGTCATCAGTTCACCTTTCGGGTTGCAATGCCCTACTCCTAAGGCCAAGGTATTATCAGGATTCGATAAATCGAAGTACCTGTTAAATCCAAATTTAATATTGTCACGTACATAGTCATGTAACGCTATAACTTTTTCACATTCGGTAGAGAATTTATCAGTTATTTGTTTTGCTAAATCCCTTACTCTTGACATGTGAATACCCTTCTGGATCACCTACACAAATCAAATTCTCCATTTATATATACATTAATCGCAACTACAGATGAATTACAGATACCATGCAAATATAACAGGTTAGAGCAAATTTCATATATCGTCATCTGTTAGGTGGTTTGAACTCTACGGTTTTTCCGATTCTGTCAAGAATGTAGACCTGACCCCGTTGTTTTCATGGGCGTCCCCATGTTCTCACTATTAACTTTTCATTCTCCTTCACCCACAGGTTCTTTGGAAGTTGTCAAAAATGCCTGTGTGATTTTCGGAGTTTCTTTATAATGCAGAAAAATTGGTTTCTCATTACGCAACATATCGATGATACCGTGCAGATCTTCCATTCGATAATAGATGCATATTTGACCATATCTATCAGTATGGGGCGCCTTGAGATCATCCTGAAAAAAGATTGTGGCGATCCGATTATCATTTTGATACAAATATGCAAGCATTCGCTTATTATGATAATCCATATTATTAAAGAAGCCATATTGATATTCGGTTATTTCGAAAGTCTGAGTGGCCATCATATCTCTCCTTTATTAGTGTTGACGAATTGGTAAAAAGTCTAATTTTGATCGATGTCGCTTACAAAATTCGCGATCACCGGAATACACATACAGGCCAAAGCCAAGTGCCAGGGGCCGTCCATTAATTCATAAATAAGTGCTCTATTTTGATTTCCATCTTCCCGTATTTATATATTTATGGACGTCCCTAAAGTCCTACAACCGAGTTCCTTGCAGATTCTGCCGGCCGGTCAGGTAGTGTGAAAGGCGTTGGGCGGATGGGGGCAGTTGGCCTGATTGCAATATTTTTTGTGATGATTTTTAAACTCACGTTGCCGCCGCCCAAGAAAAGTGATGAAGATAGCGATCCCTGATAATTACTTTTTTCAATGATAACATAAAAGTGAACACCAAGGGTCAGGCCTTCATTCTTCCTTAAATTCTGTCAAGAATGTAGACTTGACCCCTTTCCCTCTTTCTTCATATTTGCCAATTCTTCTATGAGCATTTTGTATATTTCCACCGTGGCTTCCACCAGGTCTTTCTGTTTCAGCCCTTGTCCGGGCGCTCTCATTGTCACGAGATTGGAAGCCGCCAAAAGAATTACTGATTCGCTGTCTGTAATGTTCATAAACGCCTCCTATAAAGTTTGCGGACCTATGCTCAAGGACAGGTCAGGGGTCAAGTCTACATTTGCCCCTTATTAATATTGCCCCGCTATTTACATGTATATTTTTACTTTTTCAGCTATATTTTTAGACCTCGAAACTCTCTGAAGATAAGCCAAAGTCGACGTTTTACTCTTCTCTTTTATCATCAATGGTCAAACATAGATTTGACCCTATTCTTTTTGACCCCTTTCTTTTTATAAACAACTTGGGTACCAGTTGTTCCTTAACCAAATTTTAAAATCTTCGCCAGAAAGTCAGATCAGTATCTATTTCGGCTTCACAATTAGGGCAGACCATAGAACCTATATTCCTCTCTTTGTCTACAATATTGAGATGCAATGATTTGTGAATTACTAATTGTTCCATTCCGTCTGGCTTCTTATACACAGTGGCTATTTCAAAATCACAATTGTCACATTTCATTTCTTTAATTTTTTCTTTGTCCATCTTTTGGTTGCCTCCATTCCTTGTTGTCTTTAAGAGAACGTTAGGGGACACCCTATAGTCCCCTATTTCCTCTATTAGGAATTGTGGTCTTTACCCATTTGAATCCTACTTCCAGTTACGGGGCTCTTTTCGGTTGCTTGTCTAACTTCTTTTTTGCTTTTTGTTTCTGTTTTCTATTCTTCTGTTTCTGACTCTTGTTCTTATCCTTCTTGCCGCCTTTGTCTCCCATTGTGTACATCCTTTCCAGTTATCAATCATGTTCTCGCCGCAAAGGGCGCTACGTCGTAAGTTATGGTTTTTCGTATCTTCATTGTCCTTTCGGCCAACTATACATACACGCTTAAATAATGTTTCATATAGTATTACGGCGCGTCTGGGCAAGGGGTCAAGTCTACATTTGACCCCTTATAATATTGCCCCGCTATTTACATGCATGTTTTTATTTTTTTCAGCTATATTTTTAAGACCTCGAAGCTCTCTGAAGATAAGCCAAAGTCAACGTTTTATTCTTCTCTTTTACCACCAAGAGTCAAGCATAGACTTGACCCCGTTTCGCTTTCCACAAGAAAAGTGATGAAGATAGCGATCCCTGATAGTTACTTTTTTCAATGATAACATGAAAGTGAACACCAAGGATCAGGCCTTCATTCTTCCTTAAATTCTGTCAAGAATGTAGACCTGACCCCGTTGGTTTAGGTTAGCTTGATGGCAAATTTGTGCATGTAGTGAATAAAATTTTCAGGTCCAAAACTTTCACCAATTTTTATGCCTAAGCTGAGTAATTGGGTTATTTCGGGAGCAGATAGTTCTATGATAGAAAGATTTGGGCCTAGGGCAAGGTCTGGAGTGTCTGTTGAGAAACCACACAAAGGGGTTATTCTCTCAAACTCAATATCTGTTTTATATAATCCCTTTTCGATTTTCAAATATTCTGCTTCGAATATTTGCTGATCAAAGGCCCGAATTTCTGTATCTGTTAAGAATGGAGATAATGGTCTATAGACTATATTGTCTATTTCAAACCTACTCCTTTCCATGCAAGTGCCAACCAGAGTATTAAGTTGAGATGCAATGGTTTCATCCGCTTTTATAACTTCAACAAATTGGGCATATTCTTCTGATGCTTTTATTTCATCCTTTGATTTATGAAAAACTATTCCCCATAAAGGTCGTTTTACCTCCTGCCGAATATAGGTATCATTGTCTTGCGTAGCCCAATCAGTCTCTGTAGTAATGACGAGATTCTTATCGATGCCTTTTTTTAATATTTCCAAGGATCTAAGTGTCAGGGCGAGAAGCGATTTATATAGAGAAGGATTTTTCATATTGGTTATTCTGTTTTGGTCACACCCAACGTTGAGCTAACCCGGCGTGGCCCGACAGGGCCACGATCAGGTTCAGCGATTTGATACTAGTTATGGCCTTCCCTCAGATGAAAGGCTAAAATGGAATTACCACTA
>JBHPCZ010000149.1:0-7522 GCA_042573625.1 Thermodesulfobacteriota bacterium | reverse complement strand
GGGCGGGGGAGTCGACCTTTCTTTTTACCTGTCGATTATAAATGGTCCATTTTTTTGCTAAGAGATATGATACTGAACACACGAGGAGGCTTGGCAGAAGGAGGTGGTATGAATTGGTCATCTCACTGACAAATATTATTGTTGAAATCGGCGCATTTGAGACCGCGGTGAAAAAGCCCGCCATGCCCACCACGACAAAAGCACCGGGTTCGGTGACAATGCCGGGCATGATCATATGAAACGTTTTTCCAACAGCGCCGCCCATTGCGCCCCCGATAACCACCGACGGACCGAAGACACCGCCGCTTCCGCCGGATCCTATGGAAAATGATGTGGTAAAAATTTTTCCAACAGCAAGAAGTAGAAGAAATTTTATGGACAGTTCATTGTAAAGCGCCTTCTGGGCAAATCCGTATCCGAACGCCAGGGCTTGAGGCAAAAAGAAACCGATGATTCCCGTACAGATGCCTCCGATGGCAGGTTTGATATGATTTGGGATTTTCATGCGTTTGAAAAGCCGCATAACGCCGTAAAACGATTTAATATAAAGGATTCCCGTAGCGACAAGAATAATGGAGAGGATAAGATACGGCCCTAATTCCAGTGGATTTCGGAAGATAAAATCAGGTGATTCAAACAAAGATCCCCATCCGAATACCAGGCAGAACAGACAATAGGCAACAACGGAAGATATCCCCGCGGGGATAATGACTTCAGATTCAAACTCGGGGTCTCTGTACAGTACTTCTGCAGCAAAAAGGGCGCCTGCCAGAGGGGCCCTGAAAATACTGCCGACACCGGCGCCGATCCCGGCGGCCATCATTATTCGACGTTCCCGGTCTGACAGTTTTAACAATGAGGCCAGAAATGAACCAAAGCCTGCTCCGATTTGGGCAATGGGTCCCTCCCTGCCGCCTGATCCGCCGGTGGTAAGGGTGAGGGCTGAAGCGATGGTTTTAACAATCGGGACCCTGGCCCTCATATAGCCCCCTTTATTGTGGTACGCATCGATGGCAGCGTCCGTGCCGTGACCCTCTGCTTCAGGGGCAAACGTATAAACCAGCCATCCGCTCAGAATTCCGCCAAAAGCAGGGAGAAAAAGAAGGACGAGTCGGTTGAACGAAACATTTGTGGGTGGAAACAGGTGATGTTCACCGGCCGGCGGGGGCGGTCGATAACCGGCCATATAATCCATAAAGACATGAATGCCGACCTGGCAAAGGTAATGGAAAACAATAGAACCCAGGCCGGCGATGAGTCCAATGAGCACAAAGTAAAAGGTCCACTTGCCGGCATGGGCGATTTTAACGGACCTGTCTTTGCCGGCTAACGCATTAAACCATTTATTTAATCGCGTCCATGTTGCCATTATTTGTTCAGCGCTTTCAGATCTTCCACTCCTTGCAGGATTATATCAAACAGTTCAGGTATATCGTTTTCTTCGAGGCATGAGAAGGCGATTCTCAGGTTTTTTTCTCCAATGGAAATAAGCCCTACGCCGTACTTTTTAAGAAGATGGCACCTGAGTGTTTCAGCATCCACGGATTTGAGTCTGATGCACATGAAGTAGCCGGAGTTAAATGGATAGACATCCCAGGCGTCTTTGAATTTGGAATTCTTAAGAACTTCCTTTACTCGCTGCGCTCTGTTTTTAAGGATTTTAAATTTTTCATCTTTTTCTAACAGATACCGCTCATCCTGCATTGATTTCAGTACGATGGACTGACCCAGATGAGACGCATTGGAGATATTTCCCCGTATACACCCCGCGGTTTTCTTCTCCAGCGCGTCATATACCAATGCCGGATCGCCTTGGATCGGGGATCCATACGTTATGAATCCTACCCTTAAACCCCAGACATAGTTTTCTTTTGTAGCACCGTCCAGTTTAATGGCAAGCAGCCTGGGATGCTGATGATTCAGGCGCGCAAAAAGGGACTCCTTCAAGGTTTCTTCTTCATAAAAAAGTCCGAAGTAGGCATCATCCAGGACAGCGATGATATTTAAGCCGCTGCTCGCCGCTTCGGTCAGGATTTTTACAATGCGGTCGGCTTCATCTTCGGTCACCGCATAACCGGTGGGATTCTGCGGGAAATTAAGCAAGACTGTAATCTTGTCATGATTCTGTGACACCTCGCGGATTTTTTCCTCAAGACCCGCATGGTTAAACCCGCCGCTTTCCGAGAATAGAGGATACTGGCGAATGACCGCACCTTTTTTGGTACTCAGGATCATGTTGTAGTTTCCCCACATCATATCCGGCAGAATAACAGTATCACCCGGGTCGATCCACATGTCGGCAAACATGCTGATGGCATGCGTGATGCCGCAGGTGACCACCGGAAGACTGACGGCATGATCGGCAAGGGAGGGATTCTTCTCAAAAAGAGACGCCTGCCAGGCTTTTCTCAGCGCCGGGATTCCAAATGAAGGCGCATAGGTTAATGACGATTCAGGCCGGATGTCGCAGATGGCATCCATCACCGAAGGGAAATGCATTGTTTCCCCTTTTTCCGTAGCAATTCCAATGGTTGCATTTAACTTATAGGCGTTTTCCTTGGCCTCCGCGCTTTGGCTTAAAATCCCTTTAGGAAAGAAAAGATTTTTCCCCATGGCGGACAACATTTCCATAAGATGGGGGTTTCCTTTTTCGATGGCCTGGTTGAGCTGTTCTGCAATTGGATTCATGGGACCAACCTTTTAAGGGTGCAAGTTTATGAAATATTAATAATAATGAATATTTTTACAGTTTTAAAGAGAAAAAAGTCAAGGGAAAAGAACTTGGAAAATGGGAGTGAAGGGAATGGCAGGCGCGTTGCAGATTAAACCCGCTGGCAGAAAAGAAAAACCCCGCTCTGGCAAGGAGCGGGGTTCACCTGTGGACCGGAGTCCATGTTACCTTCCTCCTCGTTTGGAAGCCTTAAGCGGATTGACTTTCACTTTTGAAGTGACTGCAGCCGCGGTAACATGAGAGGCAATGTTGCAATCTCCGTTTTTCCATTTCAATGCAGGGTCAGGACATGCTGTACAGTACCAGCCTGCTGACATCTCAGTGCTCCGATTGCAGCCATTACACTGTTCTACGATCTCATGGCAAATCCCGCCGTTGTAAGAACACCCCTTGGCCGTCATAAAAGGGCATTCCATGCCGTTTTTAATTGTTGTACAAACCATTGGAACCACCTCCTTCCCAATATAGCGTTTAACTCAAAAAAAAGGCCTGGGAGCTGTTCCCGGCCTTTGATAAGACAGGTCGCAAAAAAACTGAAGGAATATAATCAGGTAGATGCGCCTTGTCAATAAATATTTTCCAAACCGTACAATTATTATTTTTCAAAGAGCACTTGATTTTTATTGGAAATATTGTAAATCTGTCAGTGCAAAATCTGATTTAACACAAAGTTTGGAAATGCAATTTTGACGGTATCGTAAAAAGTCTGATTTTGCTCTCTCCGGAGCAATTTGGGGATTCATAAATCGCCTGGCTAAATTTCAAAAACTCGGGCTAACGCCCTCAAACAGTTTGAAATATTTAACGCCAGGCTCATTCTGAATCTTTTTCCAAAATTGCTCAATGTCGTTCGCAAAATGACTTTTTACGAGCTTATCAATTTTGGAAAATACGCCGGGCTTACTGCGCACGCATATTCACCTGCGGGGAAGAATGGATTATGGTCATCGACGAAGCGAAAGCGGTCCTAAAGATAGAGGCTGAAGGGATTCTTAACCTGGTCGACCGCATTGACAGCAATTTTGCCGAAATGGTGGAACTCATCTGCAATTCCAGCGGTCGTTTAATTGTCAGCGGTATCGGCAAATCCGGAATCGTGGGTAGAAAAATTGTTGCGACCTTAAACAGCACTGGAACAAGATCTTTATTTTTACATCCTGTTGAAGCCATGCATGGCGATCTCGGTATTGTGTCCCCGGATGATATCTTTCTCGCCCTTTCCAACAGCGGTGAAACCGATGAACTGAATATTCTATTAACCAGTATCCGCAAGATCGGGTGCGTAACCATCGCATTTGCCGGGAACAAAAATTCCACATTGGCCAAACAGAGTGATATTGTGGTCGACATCGGGGTGGAGAGAGAAGCGTGCCCTCTGGGCCTTGCCCCGACCGCCAGCACCACGGCGATGCTGGCCATGGGGGATGCCCTTGCGGTGGTCCTCATTAACAAGAAGCATTTCAAGCCAAGTGATTTCAAAAAGATTCATCCGGGTGGCATGCTGGGTCAGCGTCTTTCCAGCAGCGTTGGCGATATCATGTTGACCGGCACGGATGTTCCCCATGTTTTTGAGGATGCTTCCATGGAAGATGCGATTGCGGAGATTAATCGCCTTGAATTGGGTGTGACCCTTATTGTCAATGCGGATTATATTCTATCCGGCATCATCACCGACGGTGATTTAAGACGTTTAATCGCGAAGAAAAAGTCGATTTTTGAATTCCCTGTCGAAGATGTTATGACGAAAAATCCACGAACCGCAGGCCCGGGTTCCCCGGCTTACGATGCATTGTACATGATGGAAAAATATGAAATCACGGTGCTTCCCATCACAGACGATACCGGCAAAGTTCATGGAATTTTGCATTTACACGACATTTTAGGTAAAGGTGAATTTAAATTCAATGGAACATAAGTGAATAGCGGATGGAAAACGCATTAACTATCACCTAAATTGAGCGATTTTTTACTATATCTGCACCAATCTCTTGCGCATCAAGGATTCGCAAAAATCCTCGACATATCCACGGGTATGCACCCAAGGGCATTTCCTGCGGGGCACCTGTGGTTTTCGCGAACTTTTATGCATCAAGATCTCGGCACATCTCTTCGCAATAAATCGCTTAACTTAGGTATCAGCAAATAATGAGGGAAACATGGAATTCGACGGAATCGATACAACAATACCGGATCTCGGGGCGGCTAAAATAACGTCACCGATAGAAAGAGGGGAGAGGGGCGCTTACAGTAAATGTTTTGTATCTGATTCCGAAAGGATACTCATCGATGTAGATTCAGATAACGTGACTCGGAGGATCAGGGAAGGCAAGACGCTTCCTTCCTTTGAAAAGGCCGGTCCCAGACGGAAGATATACTTCGATCCGAGCAAGGTAAAGTGTGCGCTGGTAACTTGCGGCGGATTATGTCCCGGCCTGAATGATATCATTCGCTCGATCGTTCTGGAGTTGTTCTACGGTTATGATGTCAGAAATATATACGGCATCCGGTTCGGTCTTCAGGGTTTCATTTCCAAATACGGCCATGACGTCTTGGATCTCAAACCGGAAACTGTTGTCCATATTCTCGAGATGGGAGGCTCGATTCTCGGATCTTCCAGGGGCCCACAGCCGATTGACGAAATTGTCGACACCCTGGAAAGGATGAACATCCGTATCCTTTTTATGATCGGGGGCGATGGAACCCTTATGGCTGCCACAAGGATAGTAGACAAGATAACAGAAAGAGAGTTGAAAATCAGCGTCATCGGAATACCGAAAACCATTGATAATGACATTTACCTGGTTTCCAGATCTTTTGGTTTTGATACGGCCGTGGATGTCGCGACTCAGGCGATCAGGGGCGCCAACAGCGAATCGGAAGGATATCCCAACGGCATTGGTTTAATAAAACTGATGGGCAGACATTCCGGATTTATTGCCGCAACCGCCGCCCTGGCACAGCAGGACGCAAATTTCGTTCTGATACCGGAGGTCGATTTTGATCTTGAAGGGCCGAACGGTTTTCTCAGTGCCCTTGAAAAGCGCCTGGCACTGAGGGGACACGCCGTGATTATCGCTGCCGAAGGGGCTGGCCAGAAGTTTTTTGAAAACCGAAACAACGAGCGTGATGAATCCGGTCATGTCCGGTTGAAGGATATCGGCCTGTTTTTGAAAGATGAAATAGCAGCCTTTTTCAAGAAAAAAAACACGGATATTTCGCTTAAATATATCGATCCGAGCTACATGATAAGAAGCCTTCCTGCCAATGCCAATGACCACGTTTTCTGCAACTTTTTGGGCCGCGATGCGGTTCATGCCGGTATGGCGGGAAAAACCAAGCTTCTCATCGGGCGCTGGAACAATCTTTTTGTGCACCTTCCCATGGGTGCATCAGCAGGAAGGCGAAAACAGGTCGATCCCAATGAGAAGTTGTGGCTCAGTGTTCTTGGCGCAACGGGTCAGGGTTCACTGAAGAATGAATGACCAGAAGTGGTTTCAAAACCCCCTCTAATGCCCGATGGCTGTGTTGCGAGTCGGTTCAAAATGCTCACATACTTCCGTGTATGCTCCGCTTTTTCGCATGTTACACATGACGCCTAACGGCGTCCCGCGCCTTGCCCTCGAACATGATTTGAGGTTTTGAAACCACTTCCAGTTAATTTAGTTCTTGAAAACCTGGTCCTCTGGAGCCTGACACCGGGATTGGGCAAAAGGGGGCGTTTTTAAAAGGTCTCGTTGAGCAAGCGAAGGATCACCGCGGCGTGTTTCTCCGCAGCGCCCTGATTTGACAAGACCGCATTTTTGGCCGACTTTCCGATCTTTTCTGCCTCGTCCGGGTGGGTGAGATAATATATCGCCTTTTCAGCCAGGTCATGGCCGTCTTTGACCGGAATGCCGCCGCCGGTTTTATCGAGAAGTTCTATTGCATCAAGAAAGTCCTCCATTGAAGGCCCGTAGAGTACCGGTTTGCTCCAGACGGCGGCTTCGAGCACGTTTTGTCCACCCAGGGGCACCAGGCTTCCCCCGCAGAAAACAATTGAAGCGATGCTGTAAGTGGCTTTCAGCTCTCCGATGGTATCCACGATAACAACAGGCGCGGTTCGAAATGTGTCTTTTTTGTCAAGTTCGGTTCTAAACTGGTATGAAAAACCCCGTTCCTTTACCAGATGCGCGATGGATTGCGCCCTTTTCACATGCCTTGGTGCAATAACCAAAAGGGTTTCAGGAACAAATTGAAGTATCTTTTGATAGACGTCAAGAATGATTTTTTCTTCTGAATTTCGGGTGCTTCCGGCCACAAAGATCGGTTTGTCACCGTTTATGGCATAGCGTCTTTCCATTGTTGATTTAAGGGATGCATCCACCTGGCGCAGCAGAAGATCGTATTTTGCATTGCCGTTTACCTCGATTCTGTCCCGTGGTGCGCCGATCATTTTTATACGAAGGGCATCCGCCTCGCTAATCATACTAAACGCATCGATATGCTTTAAGGTTTCCCTCATCAAGGGGCGAATTTTTAAGTATCTTTTGATGGAACGGACGGAAATCCTGCCGTTTATCAGGGCTGTCTTTATTCCCATTCTGCGGGCTTCGAGAAACCAGTGCGGCCATATTTCGGTCTCAAGACATACCAGAATGTCCGGATTGATTGTAGACAGCGCTTTTCGCGTCGCACTGATAACGTCAAGGGGTGCATAAATACAGGTTGCTTTGGATGCGAGTTTTTCCTGGGCAAACGCTTGTCCGTGCGGTGTTGTGGTCGAAAGGATCAGGGCTTACGTCATTTGATAGC
>JBHPCZ010000148.1:0-7580 GCA_042573625.1 Thermodesulfobacteriota bacterium | reverse complement strand
TTACGAGCCTTTATACACGAGTTCACACGGTTTGAAAGATGATTATCCATGGAGCAACTTAACAGCGAAAACTCCCCGACTGCTCAACTATCTTGAAAATCTCCACAGGGGCTTTTCTTCCTTTGACCATGGTCGCCGGAAGTGCCTCCATGGTAAAATCCTTATCCAGACCTTCCTTGGTTGTGGCGCTGATGAGAATATCTGTACCGAATTCCTTGGTTAACCCCTGGATGCGGGAAGCCAGGTTGGCGGTATCGCCCACCAGGTCGTAAGCCAACCGGTCCGGGCTGCCGATATTTGCCGCCACCACCGGGCCGGAATGGATGCCGATACCGTGTCTGAGAGCGTTATATCCTTGATGCTGCAGCCTTTCGTTCAGCACAACCAAACGTTGTCTCATCTCCACCGCCGCCTCCAATGCATGACGAGAATGATGATTCAAGGCTATCGGCGCGCCGAAAACGGCAAAGATCTCATCGCCCACATAACGCAGAATCGATCCGTGGTGCCGGTGAATCGCCGGTGCCATCTCAGTCAAGTAGCTGTTGAGTATTTTGACGACTTCCTTCGGGGGTAGGGACTCCGTAAGCGGTGTAAAGTCACGCAAGTCGGCAAACAGGACGCTCACCTCTTTCATCTCGCCGTCCAGGGGAATTCTGCCGGAAAGCACCTCATCTCTGACCTCCTGAGCCACATATATGCCAAAAGTCTCTTTCAGTATTCGTTTCTGCTCCTTTTGCTCATCACTCAAGCGCTTTCGCTCCAGGCAGTTGTTCACCCTGGCTTTCAGCACCACCGGATTAAACGGCTTCGGCAGATAATCGTCCGCCCCCATTTCAATGCACCGTACCGCACTCTCGATCTCATCCAGAGCTGAAATCATGACCACCGGAATGTCCCGCCAAGCATCGTTGCGCTTCAGATGTTCCAACAACTGGTAACCGTCCATTTCAGGCATAACGATATCGAGAAGTACCAAATCAAACGACTGCGTCTTGATCATCTCTAAAGCCTCCCGGCCATTCTCCGCTTGACTGACTGCGTGTCCCTGCTGCTCCAGCCCAAGGACCAACTTGAGACGGTTCATGCGATTGTCGTCCACCACCAGTATGCGACCATGCTCGGTTGTCATATATCTCTCCTATGCAATAATTGTCTCAAATATAAAGAATAAGAGGAATCGAACGAAACGAATGCAGATTTCTCCATTAATCGAAGCAACACCGATGTTAGTGGTTCCCGAAAATATTTAACTGCTCCGCAGCGCCGCTAAGGCTTCCTTGACTCGTTCATACTCCGCTTCGGCCTGGCCGATCTTTTCGACAGCGCCCTCCAGTGTCGCAGACTCGCCCATCATCTCCAGTTCCCGGCACAGAACGGAAAGCGTGGTCGCACCGAAATCGGCGCAGTTCGACTTGAGGCTGTGCGCCTCCCGATGCAGTATCGCCGCTTCCCCGGTTTGAGTGGCCCGGCGCATTTCCTTGAGCATCCGAGGCGCATCCTCAAGGAACGTATCGATCAATTGAGCCAGAAAATCCGTGCTCCCTTCCACCAATCCCAGCAAGTTCTCCAGGGCCGCCGGGTCTAGAATGACGGCCTCCTGCCGAGGCTCTTTCGATTGGTCGTTTTTCTGCTTTGTTACGGATGGATCTGGCCGGAGCGCTGTTTCTTCATCGTGCTTCTGTGAAAGGGGACGGCATGCACTCAATGCTCGGACAAGTTCTTCGACCCGAATAGGTTTGCTGATATAGTCGTCCATTCCCGCAGCCAGACAGGCTTTGCGATCTTCCTCCATCACATTGGCCGTCACCGCTATAATGCGGGGGCGCCGTTCTTTGGGCCATGTTCGGCAAATCGCGCGAGTTGCCTCCAGGCCATCCATTTCCGGCATTTGCACATCCATAAGCACCACATCATACCACTGACTCTCCAAGGATTCAATCGCCTCTATACCATTGCTGGCAATGTCAGCCGAGTACCCCATTCTTCTGAGCACTTCCAGGGCCAGCTTTTGATTAATCTTGTTGTCTTCCGCCAAAAGGATACGCAACGGCAACCGTCGACCCATCTCCCGATCGAGCCTGGGCTCCGCTTCGGGATCGTATTGCGCTATGGGACGCGCGGTCTCTCCGAACAGGACCACCAGCAGATTGTAGAGCTGGGAAGCCTTGACAGGTTTGGGAAGGTGTGCTTGAAACATATCCGCCTCGGCACCGGCCTCCCGCATCCCCAGGGAACTCAACAGTACCAATTTAGGCACTTCTTCGTCCTTCTCTCGCCGAATCTCCGCCGCCAGGGTCAGGCCGTCCATCTCGGGCATCTGCATGTCCAGCAGGGCCACATCAAAAGAATCACCCTGGCGAATCCATTGGAGGGCCTCAGAGGGATAAGCCGTCTCACGAGCGATCATCCCCCATCTTTGGGTCTCTAACCTCAGGATGCGTCGGTTGGTGGCGTTGTCATCCACGATCAGCACCCTTTTCCCGATCAGATCCGGAATGGCGTTTTGAAGGTAGACCGGAACGGGCGCCGGTGCGACCTGTCCTCGGATGGTGAAATGAAACGTACTCCCCTTGCCTTCCTCGCTCTCCGCCCACATGCTCCCACCCATCAACTGGCTCAGCCGTCTGCTAATGGCCAGCCCTAGCCCGGTACCGCCGTAACGGCGGCTGGTGTCGACGTCCACCTGGCTGAAGGACTGAAATAGGCGACTCATGCGGTCGGGTGGGATGCCAATTCCGGTATCCCTTACATAAAAATGTATGTCGTGTTCCTTGTCTGTTTCCATATCTTCTCGGGGAGCCGGTTGAACGTCCACCGACACCACCACCTCGCCCGCTTCGGTAAATTTTACGGCGTTGTTGAGCAGATTAATCAGAATCTGCCTGAGGCGGGTCACGTCCCCGTATATGGCTGTGGGAATTACTTCATCAATCAAACAACTTAGATCCAGGCTTTTTTCAGTGGCCACGGCGGCGACGATGTCAAGCGCACTCTCCACGCACTCTCGCAGATTGAAGGGCTGATTCTCCAAATCCATCTTGCCGGCCTCGATCTTGGAAAAATCCAGGATATCATCGATAATGGTCAACAACGCATCACCGCTGTTTCGGATGGTTTCGGTGAAGTCCTGCTGCTCGGGGGTCAGTGGTGTGTCCAGAAGCAGTGTGGTCATGCCGATCACCGCATTCATCGGTGTGCGGATCTCATGGCTCATTGTGGCCAAAAATACGCTTTTGGCTTCGTTTGCGGCCTCTGCCGCTTCTCTGGCCTCGTAGGCTTCGCTGTACAACCCGGCATTGTCCAGGGCAATGGAAGCAAGTTGGGCGAAACGACTCAGCAGCTGAACATCTTCGTCACCAAAGGCGGCTTCTGACTCGCTGCCGTAGGCAATGCCGATGATACCCACGACCTCTTGACCGGATATCAGCGGAGCTGCCATTATAGCGCCGATAAGGCCGTAGCCG
The DNA here is from genome assembly GCA_042573625.1 of Thermodesulfobacteriota bacterium. Taxonomy (GTDB): domain Bacteria; phylum Desulfobacterota; class Desulfobacteria; order Desulfobacterales; family UBA11574; genus JBHPCZ01. Next base: position 4,113 of record JBHPCZ010000148.1, on the reverse strand, counting down.
AAATCTAGGGCGCGACCCGACCAGACATCGTAATCGTCAATCGCCAGTGGTTTGCCGCTTCGCCAAACTCTCCCGGACAATCCTTTCCCCAATTTCTGGGTGTAGACTCTCGATCTATCGAAAACCCCAATGCCCACTTTACTTTCCAGAACTCCTTTTTGGGAATCCACCAGGTCTATGAAGCCGTGGGACGTGTCAAACAGTTGTCCGGATCGGGTAACGAGGGCTGTGAGCAGATCGTCCAGGTCAAAACGGTTGAGCACGCCCAGGGTGGTCTCGTGCAACGCAGCCAGGTAGTCATTTTGCCGCTGCAGCGCTTCTTCAACCTGTTTTCGTTCGGTAATGTTCCGGATGGTCTCTATGGCCCCGACAGTACGACCCTCCGAATCATACAAAGCCCCTGCGGTCCCGATGAGATAGGCCCCGACGCCCTGGTAAACAAGGGGCACATAGGCCTCTCCGATAAGCGTCTCCCCCTGCCTTTCAACGTTCGCATATTTTTTTTCAAATTCTTCCCGAGGCTCAAATACCAGATCGATCAAAATGGGTCTCCGCTCACCATAAAAGGGTAGCGCATATTCGTAATTACCTTTGCCCAGAATATCTTCTGCTTTTACGCCCGTCATGGCCTCCATGGCGAGATTCCAGGCGATGACTCTGGTTTCCCGGTCAATAACAAAAGTAGCATCCGGCAAGAAATTGATAATATCGGCCAGCCTCTGCTCATGTTCCCTGAGCGCCTGTTCCGCTTTTCTGCGCTCGGTGGTATCGCGGGAAACACCCCGGAAACCGATGGGCTGTCCTGCTGAGTTCAACATTAAAGACGCTGAAAGCTCAAGGATTATCGTACTCCCGTCCTTCCTGACAACTTCATACTCCGCGATTCTTGCTGATTTTCCGGTGCGGTGCATCTCGTTGAAGGCCTGAAGCATTTTCTTTGAGGTTTCCGGGGTGGTGTATTGCCGGTTGTTCATGCCGATCAGCTCATCCCGGGCGTAGCCTGATATTTCACAGAGCGAGTCATTGAAGAGCGTGATATTACCACCGAGGTCGACCTCGAAGTAGCCTTCCTCGATGCTGTCCAGAATATTCCGGTACTTCTCTTCGCTTTCCTTCAGATTCTCCTCTGCCCGCTCACGCTCAATGACTTCCTGTTTGAGTTTTTCATAGGCCTCGGTGAGTTTTGCCAATGTTCGTTTCGTCTCGCTCAAGTCACGGGTCACGGAAACGCTGCCAATGGTTTTGCCCTTATGGTCTTTCAACAAGCTGATGGAGATCTCAACCGGTATGACACCGCCATCCTTTCTTCTCACATTGATTTCATATTTGTTCACCGAATTCTTTTGGCGCAGCTTTTCCAGCATCTTTTTGAGTTCATCTTTGTCGTCATAAAGGTCAAAAGCCTTCTTTCCTTTAAGCTCTTCAAAACTGTGGCCAAAGAGCTCTGCGGCCATCCTGTTCCACTTTATAAACCTGCCATGCTCATCGACAATTCCAATAACGTCAGGGGAATTCTCTAGAACGTTTTCGAGATAATCGCGGGCTTGCTTGAGCTCCATCTCGATTTTCTGGCGCTCGCTGATTTCCTGGCGGAGCTGCGTATTGGTTTCCTCAAGTTTGTCCAGCGTCATTCGAATGTCTGTCAAATCCCGCGCTACACTGACACTTCCAATGGTTCTGCCGGCCTTGTCCTTGAGGAGGCTGATGGAGATCTCGAACGGGGCGACGCTCCCGTCTTTTCGTTTCATAGTGATTTCATAGCGGCTGACAAAACCGTCTTGACGCAATTTTTCCAGCATCTTTTCCAATTCATCTTTATCAGCATAGAGATCGTAACCGCTTTTCCCTTTCAACTCATCGTAATTATAGCCGTATAGCTCGGTTGCGATCGCATTCCACATGACAAACTCGCCCTTGCTGTCCACGATACCGATGGCATCCGGCGAATTGTCAAAGACGTTTTTGAGGTAGTCGCGCGCCTGCTCGAGCTCTGTTTCGACCTGCTGACGCTCATCGATTTCCTGCTTCAATTCAAGGTTTCGGTGGTGGACCTCCTCGGTACGTTCTTCCACCAGCTTTTCCAGATGTTCCTTATATTCCCGCAGCTCCGCTTCGGCCCGCTTTCGCTCGGTGATATCCTGTAAAAGCCCCTCAAGTAATACCATCTTGCCGTCTTCGTCATATACGGGTCGACCATTGACCGCTGCCCAGATCTTGCTGCCATCTTTTCGAAAGAACTGGACCTCAAATCCCGATACACGGCCGTTCTCATCCAGCAACCGGATGAACGCTTCTCTGTCTTCGGGTCTGACATAGGTCTGGGTGCCGATATCTTCAACATTTTCAATGAGTTCTTCGGGAGAGTCGTAGCCAAGAATCTTGGCGGCAGACGGGTTTGCCGTGATGTAACGGCCCTCCGGGCTCGTCTGGTAGATCCCTTCGATGGCGTTTTCAAAAATAGAGCGGTACTTCTCTTCGGCCGCCTTCATCGCCAGCTGACTTTCACTCAGCCGGAGAGACATCTCGTTGAAAGCGCTGCCCATCTCTCCGATTTCATCTTTCGACAACAAATTTACGGTCTGTCCCAGACGGCCTTCCCGGAGTTCATTTATGGCTTTTCGAAGCAACGAAACCGGCCGGGTGACAAAACGGGAAAGGATAAAGTAAAGAAGACCGGACATCAGAACCAGCATTGTCAATAAAAGTGTGATAAAAAGGGTAACCGACTGGCGAATTTCCTGCTCCAACTCATCAAAATCATAATACATTTTTATAAATCCGCGCTTCTTTCCAAGTGTATCAATCGCTCTGGAATATTCCCCCAGGGATCGACCCTGATACGACTTTTTCACAAACACAGAGGATTGGGCAACGGTTTCTCGCTCAATTTCCGTCATCCTGCGGGGCAAGCGCTCGTCGGTGGATAAAAACAGCTCGCCGTCCGGCAGATGGACACTGGCCGCAACGATGCCTTCAATTTTTATGATTTCCCCGAGTGAAAACGCCAGCGCCCTTTTTTGCCCGGCAAAAAGCCCTTTGGCCAGAACCTCATTTTTTTGCTGAAAAATGGCATCCAATAGTAAATGGATGTTTTTCACATACGAGTTGTGACGTCTGGTTTCAAAGGGGTAGAGAATAGCGCCGAAAATGATTGCAATCACTACAGATGTGACCAAAATAGCCGCATTGATCTTAAAATGTAAGCTGTCTGTTCTCATTGTTCTATCCAGTTTGTAATGGGGTTACTCATAGGTATAATAAATCTTATGTGGACAACGCGTTTTGAGATAACGCGGCGGTTCGTTAATAATATCCATGATAACGGCATTTTTGACCGGGTTGCCGTCAGCGTCGAATCAAAATTGAAGCATGCGCCATTGCGAGCAGAAATAATACAACCATCTTTGCTCAGACAGAACGCATTTGACTGTTTCATTTTCTATATGTTCATACTCCCCTGCCGATATCCTTCCAGATCCACTGATATGTGAGAAAACCCGATTTTTTTCAATTTTTCGATAATCGCGGATCGATTCCCTGGGTCCAGCATTTTTTCGATTTCTCCGGAATCGACCTCAATCCGGGCCACGGTGCCATGCAGCCTTACGCGACAAGCCGTAAAGCCGAGGTTTAAAATAATGGTTTCCGCCTGTTCCACCATATTCAGGGCTTTTTTCGTTATCGGTGTGCCGTATGGAATCCTTGTGGCCAGACACGCCATTGACGGCTTGTTCCAGGTCGTCAGGTTCATCTCTTTCGACAGCGCGCGGATATCATCCTTGGTCAACCCCGCATCCACCAGAGGCGCCTTGATTCCCATTTCATCGGCAGCGGCAAATCCGGGCCGAAAATCCTGGAGATCATCCATATTGGCGCCGTGGGCCACATATTCAACCCCCTTGTCGCGAGCAACCTTCAACAAATCCTCAAAAATGTATTTTTTGCAAATGTAGCATCTGTCTTTGTTATTAACCAAAAAATCGGGGCGGCTCATCTCTCTGGATTGTATGATCAGATGTTCAACACCCAAATTTTTAGCAAAATCCGCTGCCGCCTGATTTTCTCTTAGCGGATGTACAGGGGATTCCGATGTTACCGCAACCAGATTGTCTT
>JBHPCZ010000147.1:0-7598 GCA_042573625.1 Thermodesulfobacteriota bacterium | reverse complement strand
TTCTCCAGGTCCCGCCGGGTAGCGGATATCAGGCGAAAATCCACGTCAACAGGTTCCCTGCTTCCGAGACTGATAATCTTCTTCTCTTCCAGAACTCGGAGAAGGTCCACTTGCATCTTCGGGCTGATCTCCCCGATTTCATCCAGAAAAAGGGTGCCGCCGGAAACGACCTCCAGAAACCCCTTGCGTGCATGGGTCGCACCGGTGAAGACGCCTTTCTGATGACCAAACAGTTCACTTTCAAGGAGGGTATCGGGTATAGAACCGCAGTTGATGGCAATAAAAGGCAGATGGGCTCGATCGCTTTTCGCATGAATGGCTTTTGCCACCAACTCTTTTCCGGTGCCGGTTTCTCCGGTCAGGATCACGGACGCGTCGCTCTGCGCGACCTCTGGGATCAGATCAAATACGACTTGCATAGAGGCAGATTTCCCGATGATGTTATCGAAACGGGTTATTTTTTCCAGGCGGCCTTTCAGATACTCATACTCGTTCGCCAGTTTCTTTTGGTGCAATATCCTTTCCATGACCAGGGAGAGCTGGTCCGGTTTGAAAGGCTTTAACAAATAGTCGCTGGCTCCGATTCGCATGGCTTTCACCGCTGACTCGATCGATCCATATGCGGTGATAATCACGACCATGGTTTCCGGGTATTCATCCGTCACCTTTTCCAATAATTCCAAACCGTCCATCCCGGGCATTTTTATATCCACAAACAGGAGCTGAAAAGGGTCCTTTTCCAGCTTATCCAAGGCCTCAAATCCCGATGAAGCGGTTTCAACCGCGTGGCCGTATTTCTTAAACCAGTGGAATAGAGATTCCCGGACGATGAGTTCATCGTCTACGATCATAATGTTCATCTTTTTATCCATAGCCTTCCTCCCTTAGGCCAAACAAAAGACTACAGTGTTGGAAAATCCAACAAAAATGAAGTCCCTTCTCCGATTTTGCTGTCTATTTTAATCTTTCCCTTATGATTTTTGACGACACCATAGACGATGGACAATCCGAGCCCGGTGCCCTCCCCCTCTCTCTTTGTGGTAAAGAAAGGGTCATAAATGTGGCTCTGAATCTCCTCGGGAATTCCATACCCTGTATCCCGAATTTCTATTCGGGCATTCTTTTGCTTATGGTCGAGTTCGGTGGATATGCTCAATTGTCCGCCTTTGGGCATCGCCTCAATGGCATTGAAAATCAGGTTGAGGAAGCATTGCTGCATCTGGTTGGTGTCTCCTTCGAGCATTAACGGTTCCAGGGACAGGCGGGTAGACAGTTGGATATCCCTGAATTTGAACTTGTGGCGGGTCAGGGTTAAGACCGACTCAATCACCTCGTTAAGGTCGATTCCCTTGTATTCCAGGCTGGACTCACGGGAAAACGAAAGGAGGCCGGACACAATATTGCCGCATCGTTCCAGTTCCGTTGACATGAGCGACAGATGGCCTTTGAAGTTCTCCAGATCTTCCGAATCCGGCTTGCCCTCGGCCAGGATCTCCAGCATGACATGGCTGAACGTCAACAACCCCTGAATCGGATTGTTGATTTCGTGGGCGCAGCTGGCCGCGAGTTTCCCCAAAGAGATCATGCGATCTTCCTGAACCAGTTTTTGAAGGTCTGACTTTAATTCACTCATCCGCTTATCCCAACGGTTTGAAAACTCTTCGGTGATGTCCCGCCAGAACTCGATGATCCGAACGACTTCACCCTCTTGATTTTTTATGGGATACGTTGTCATGTTGCAGTATGTTGGCTTGCCGTCCGGTCCCGGATGCTCGTGTATGACATGGGCGTTCATACCGGTTCTCAGCGTTTCCACCATGGGGCATCTGATCTCCGGATGAGAACTCGAACAGGGGACATCGAGTCTATGTGAAATTTTGTAACAATATGCGCCGATCACCGCTTCTCTGGATTTATTTACGGTTTGCAAATATGCATCGTTTGCTTCAACGATGGTAAAATCCGTATTTAAAATAACGATGGCGGCGGTGCTTTGTTGAATGAGAAAATCGGAAAACATTTTCTCAGCAATGAGTTCCTGCTCGGTTGATATCAGGTCTTGTTCCGTCGACTGCAGCCGCTGATTGATATTGAAAAGGTTCCTCAGCAGCCTTCCGATGTTGTGTTCCAGCACACCGACACCTTTGGGTCTCAAGCGTACAATTTCGAGCAGAATCTCTCTACTGCCCGTCAGCTCGATGATGCTGTCGAGATTGTCTATTTCAAAGAGGTCTTGGAAGTTGTTTGTGGTGTATATGCCCATCTCTTCGGCCAAGACAAGCCCTTCGGCGTCGGGATTGATGTCACATACGCCCAAGATGTTGACATTTAATAACGGAAAGGATTCTTTTCGGAGAAGTTCAAGGAAGAATCTACAGGTCCTGCCACCGCCCACAATCGCCAGATTAATGGAAAAGGCCATTACATCTGACAAAAAATTCGAATTTCCCGGGCGATACTCGCTGGTTTGGCTCTTTTCTTTCATTTCGACCCCCTCTGACTTAAATATTCAGAATCGGAGGCATTTGAAGCCACCACGGGTTAATAAAGCAAACCGTATGTTCAATCGCCGACAAGTACAGAATACCACGGAATGCTATGGTTAGAAAGATAAATCTGTTGAATAGTTTATCCTTTAATGAATTACACCGGATCATTGGAAAAGCATCTTGCGGGATGAGCTGAGACGGCGTTTGGAGGCGGTTCCGAAAGGAAAGAAGCTTGTACCTCACCTGTAATATCAGTGTTCGTTCCTATGAAGCTCAAGTAACACTGAATCAGGTGGGAATGAAACAGACTCATAATCTTCAAGGCGGTGTGGCCGCTTTGAAAAAGTGGGGACTTGATCTGTAAAAAAAGAATCTCCCGGCAAAATGCACCCGGGAGATTCTTAAAGCTGCTTAAGCGGCAAGTTTAAAAGCCGCCTCAGCAGCATCGCGAATTTCGTCCGGTGTGAACGGCTTGTGAATATAATCGACGATGCCGAGTCTTGCCCCTTCCACTGCCGTCTCAATACTGGCATATCCGGTAATGATAATGACCGGAGTTTCCGGCTGTTTGTCGCGAATCATCTTGAGAAGTTCCAACCCTTTCACGCCGGGAATTCTCAAGTCTAACAGGACCAGTTTGTAGATCGACGCTTCGATTTTCTCCATGGCCTCGTCCTTGGTCAACGCCTGATCGACAGAAAAACCCTTCTTGGAAAGGATCTTCCGGATGTTGTTGTTGACGGCAACCTCGTCATCGATCACTAATATCTCCGCGAAAACAGGCGCTTCCGGAAACTCATAGACCGTCGCCGGAGGCTTGGCCGCCGCTTCCATCATCCTGGCAACCTGCACCTTGAGTTCCTCATAGGGAATAAAAGCAACACCGTCACGCTGCATATTTAAAACATATTCAGGTCCAGTGATGGATACGACTTCCTCATAATCAAACGGGCAATCAATGCCGATCAGTTTTGTGGCGTCAAATTCCTTTGCCTTGGCCGCCTTTTTCTTTTTGGCCTTTAATGTCGGACATTCGCCGGTCTTTGCTCCGCCTTTACATGTATGTCCAACTTTTTTGAAGATATCGCAAACCATTTTGCCCAATTCACAGTAGTTCATCAGCGTTTCAGGGGCGGCTTCCACCACCGGCATATCCGAAGGGCCGATCCTGCTTACATAATCTTCACCGGTATATTTTGCCACCTCATCCGGATCAAAAGGAATGTCAACATCAATAACCTCCCGGGCTTTCTCACTCGCAGGCGCCTCAACCAGATCTCCGGTGAGCGCCAGATCTACAGTAGATCTTAGTTCGTCCGGAGTAAATGGCTTGCAGACATAGTCTAGTGCCCCCAGCCGGATCGCCTTGACAGCCGTATCGGTGGAGGCATACGCCGTCATCATTATCGCCTTGGTCTGCGGCCATTGGTTTCTTACACGTTTTAAAAGTTCGAGTCCGTCAATTTCCGGCATCACGATATCGGAAAGAAGAAGAGAAAACGATTCCTCCGCCATCTTGTCCAGAGCTTCCTGTGCACTCGCTGCCAGCGCCACCTCGTAATTGTTTTTAGACAAAATCTTTTTCACATTTTGACAGATCTGCTTTTCATCATCGACGACCAATATTTTGGCTGCTGCTCCCATGGTGTTCCTCCATCATTGATGTTTTAGGGTTAAATCAAAAGATCGACGTTTTAACCGCTGTTGGAATATCAAATGAGCAACTTGTATGCCAAATTGCCTGAAACATATAACCCCTTGATATTAAATAAAATAAATTTAGGGGTGCCGTTCATGCCACCCCTGGATGTATAAAAAATATATACACCTATGTCGTTCAGGGGAGAGCCTATTCAGGTGGAATGGAGATTGAAGTGGCGCGGGTTTTCTTCTTTGAATATTTGGCAACCGTTTGATATTGAACGAAAAGGTGTCTTTGGGAGAAATTGAGGCGGGATGGTGACTGCCCTCTTAACGGCAGCGGGGTACGTCGGCACCCGGCGCGTATAACAAAAATATACAGGGTATCTTTTTAGTGCCCATCCATAATTCTGGATGGACACTATTTCGAATTAACGGTGCCGGGTGGCGATGAAATGCCTTTTTATTGATCCTGAAAGCCGCTGCCCGGTTTGCCGTCTCGCGGGAGTTGAATGTTATGCTTTTTCATCAACGCCTGAAAATTGGTTCTTTGCAAGCCCGTGTTTTTTGCCGCCCGCGTTACGTTCCAGCTGTTCTGCATCAGGGCGTTTAAAACGAAATTTTTTTCCACTTTCCGGACGGCCTTCTGCCGGATCTCTTTTTTGATTTTTTTAAGTTCCTCATTGGTCGAAGGAACATGGTCGATCAATTGCTCGACATCCCCCATGTCCCCCAAAACCGGGAGCTCTTTCAGGGTAATTTTTTCCTTTTCACAAAGGATGACCGCCCGTTCAATGGCATTTCGCAATTGCCGGACATTCCCCGGCCAGTCATACTCTGTTAATCTGCCAATGGCATCATTATCAAACCCTGCGATATTTTTGCCCAGACTCTGGCTAAACTGCTTCAAGAAATGATAAGAAATAGGCAAAATGTCCATCTTCCTTTCTCTGAGCGGCGGCATCATAATCGGATAAACAAAAATTCGATAATAAAAATCTTCTCTTAAGGAACCGTCCGCCACCATATCCTCGAGGTTTTTGTTGGTCGCAAAAATAAGGCGGATATTCACCCACTGAATTGAACTTCCGCCGAGTGGTAAAAATTCTCTTGCTTCAAAAAATCGCAGAAGTTTACTCTGAGCCTTCACACCTATATTGCTGATTTCATCGAGAAAAACAGTTCCTCGATGTGCCAGTTTGAATATGCCGTCTTTTTCTTTGTAAGCCCCTGTAAAGGCGCCTTTTGCATGGCCGAACAACTCGCTTTCCAGAAGACTGCCCGTAAATGTCCCGCAGTCCACTGCAAAAAAAACTTCCTTTTTTCTTTTGCTGTTGGCATGTATGGCCCTGGCAACCAGCTCCTTTCCGGTTCCGCTTTCACCGTAAATAAAAACCGTGGAATCGGTGGGTGCAACCTTTTGCACCATACCAATCACTTTATGTATTTTCGGACTATCCCCGATGAGCTGATGAGAGATTGTTTTTAAGGTTCCCCGCTGTTGCATCAACTCCTGATTCTGCAGTATGACTTCCCTTTCCGAGAGGGCCTGAAGGACGGTTGCACGGAGTTCATGGGGTGTAAACGGTTTGGGAAGGTAATCAAAGGCTCCCAGTTTCATGACTTCAACGGCCGAAGAGACGCTGGCGTATCCGGTGATTACAATAACCATTGTCTCAGGAGAGTTCTCTTTGACCCGACTGAGAACTTCCATGCCGCCTAAAGTGCTCATTTTCAAATCAGTGACGACAACGTCAAACTGTTTTTCCTCCATTATTCTCAGCGCATCATATCCACTCAGGGCGTACTCGACCGCATAGTCCATTTTAGACAGTATTTTTACGCAATTCTGACAGATCGGCAGCTCATCATCGATGATCAGGATACTGGGAATGTCAATGGTCATTGTTGTTTCCTTTGTCCACGGGAAGCCGAATGATAAACGTTGTACCCTGGCCCATTTTACTTTTTACATCGATGCCCCCACCGTGTTGTGTAACAATGCCGTGGGTGATGGCCAGACCGAGACCGGTCCCGCTTTCCCTGGTAGTGAAGAACGGGTCAAAAATTTTATCCAGTTCGTCCGGATCAATTCCTTTTCCGGTGTCGGTGATCCGAATTTCAACCGCGTCATCCAGCGGCATCAGCCCGTCCTTGTGGAGATCCCTGGACAATTCGAGGTCCTGGTATATTCGAACAACCATGGAAACGAGCGTGTCGAGATCGAAGGGTTTGAGGAGATAGTCGAGGGCCCCGATTTTCATGGCTTCTACGGCGGTTTCCACTGTTGCGTAAGCCGTCATCATGACGACGCAAAGGTCCGGATAATCCTGTCTGGCCCTGCGCAGCACCTCTACACCGTCCATTCCCGGCATTTTTATGTCAGTCAGCATCAAGTGATACGGCTGCCTGGATAACAGATCAAGCGCTTCAGCGCCATTGACGGCGGTGACCACATGAAAGCCTTCTTTTTTGAGGATGTGTTCGAGATTGGTCCGGGCAATTTCTTCATCATCCACGATCAGGATTCGAAAATCCTTTCGAGCTTGCGCTGAGACCCCGTACCATGAGAAAAACCGCTGTAAAAACGTCGTCGTGGAGATCGTAATTTTTCCGCCGGGGTCCGTTGCTTCTACGGCGTTGAGAATGAGATTAATCAATGCCTGCTGGATCTGACCCTTATCCACATAGACGAGAGGTAAGTCTCCCGGCAACTCGGCGACCAGTTTTACATCATTGAACGCCGCCTGTTTTTGGGTCAAGACCAGGCACTCACCGACAATATCATTGATGTCGCACAGTTCCTTGGCCGGTTCTGTCTGGCGAGCGAAATCGAGAAGACTCCTGACAATCTTCCGACAGCGCAGCGCCTCCCCGATAACGATTTGCAATTCCATGCAAACGGATTGATCCGGACAAAATTCCTCCTGGATCAGCATGGCTGAAGTCAAAATGGTGGTAAGTGGATTGTTGAGCTCATGGGCAACACCGGCGGACAAACGGCCGATGGAAGCCAATTTCTCCTGCTGCATCACGACCTTCTGGATATTGTGCTCGGATATCAATCTTCTTTGATGGGATATCCGTTCGATTGTCAGTGAGAGTTGGTCCGGTTTGAAAGGCTTGAGCAGGTAGTCGCTGGCCCCGATTCGCATGGCTTTTGCCGCCGACTCAATCGATCCGTACGCGGTAATAATCACCACCATGGTTTCCGGGTATTCATCCTTAACTTTTTCCAGCAGTTCCATGCCGTCCATTCCCGGCATTTTGATGTCCACGAACAGGACATGAAAGGGGGCTTTTTTTAGCTTATCCAAGGCCTCGACCCCCGATGAAGCGGTCTCAATCTCATGGCCGTATTTTCGGAAATAGCTAAAAAGCGATTCTCGAATGATGAGTTCATCATCTACGACCATGACTTTCATCTTTTCATCCATGATCTTTCTCCATTGCGGGGCACGGGAAGTT
>JBHPCZ010000146.1:0-7609 GCA_042573625.1 Thermodesulfobacteriota bacterium | reverse complement strand
CAATTTGACACATTCCTTAAAGCTCCAAATTTCCTCTTCAATCGCCAGAGAGGCGATAATCCTCTTTCTTTCATCATCGTCAATCATCGCCATTGTTTCAGACACCAGGTCACCGGAACCGTTACCCTGTTTTAAAATAATCTGACCTATCGATTTCAAGGTACCATCTTCAAAGAAATCGATCACATTTCGCCGGGCGATCTCCGGCAATATTTCCGGGAATTGAAGCATCATCGAGATAATCTTTTTCTCGATCCTGCTGCCCTTATCTGCAACCATCTGATCGGGCGGAGCCTTTTTACCAGGCGATGTTTCCCTTACTTTCTCCAATATTGCCGCTTCATCAATGCCGGTACGCTCCGCGAGCTCCTTTATGTATAAAGACCTTGCTACACTGTCATGGATGGATGCCAGTGGCTTTCTCAGGTCTGAGATCACTCGAATCTTCCCTTCAATGGAAAGCCCGTGTTTCTTCTCCGCAGTATCGATCAGGAATGGTATGATACCCGGTGCCCGTGCAGCGGCATTTAATAGGGATTCAGCCCCGAACTCGAATAGAAATGAGTCGGGATCCTGCCCGGCAGGTAAAACGAGAATCCTGGCGTTTACAAAACCTTTTTCAAAAACCTCGATGCTGCGCTGAGCGGCCTTTATACCTGCCGCGTCTGAATCGTAAACCAGTATGAGTTTACCGTCCTTTCCGACAAACCCGCGAAGAATCTTGACATGGTCGGGGGTTATTGCTGTTCCCAGTGTTGCAACGGAATCCCGAATCCCGTGCTGGTGAAGCGCCAAAAGATCAAAATAGCCCTCAACAACATAGACTGTTTGACTCTCTCGGCACCTTCCTTTTGCCTCGTGCAGTCCATAAAGGGATTTGCGTTTATTATATACAGGCGTTTCCGGCGAATTAAGGTATTTTGGCAAAGAATCATCCATAACCCGACCGCCAAAACCGATAACCTGTTTGTTTATATTGAAAATCGGAAATATAATTCGGTCTCTGAAACGATCGTAAAAGCCCCGTTCACTCTTTCTCGGAACGATCAGCCCGGATTTTTTAACCCGTTCGAGCGGAATCTTTTTTTTGGAAAAAAAGGTAACAAGCTTATCCCAACCCTCCGGTGCGTATCCAAGATTAAAACGATCGGTGATTTCTCTTTTCATCCCCCGTTTATTCAGATAATCTACAGCCTGCTTGCCTTTATCAGAGCCATGGAGGGAACGGCGGAAAAAATCCATTGCCTCCCTATTGACAGCCAGCAGATTTTCTCGTTCGCTGATCTGCCTTCGCTGCTCCGGCGACATTTTTTGAGTTGGAACGTCGATGCCGAATCGTCCGGCCAACACACTGGCCGCCTCAGGAAAGGAAAGACCTTCCTGTTTCATCAAAAAGCTAAAAACATTTCCTCCAGTCCCACACCCGAAACAATAAAAGATCTGTTTTTGAGGGCTTACAGTAAAGGACGGTGTTTTCTCTGAATGAAAAGGGCAAAGCCCCACATGGTTTTTGCCTCTCTTTTTCAAAAGCACCACTTCCGAGACGATATCTACAATATCGGCCGAATTCTTAATTTCTCTAATCTTTTCTTGAGGAAAAAAAATCGCCAAAAAGAGCAACCTCCATTATTATGGAACTGGGAAGTCTGTCAGTGTCGGCAGGATATTAATGTGGTGAAACTCTGCACATTCCTTTCTGTGCTCAAGTTGAATTGTTAGAAAAGTCTCTCGCAAATCTGGTTAAACGTGAAGTATAATCAATATTGAGGCTTTTGTCAAGAAATTTATCGAAAGATCAATTGGTTATATTTATTAAACAGGCATATTTTCCTGGGTTGGCAGCAAACTTCCGGTCGTCTCTTGAACAAAACCAGAACTTTATCATAGAGCATCGTTCTTCAGCTGCAGTGAATTGAGCGGGGCGGATTAATGGGTCCTGTTCTGTTTTGAAATCTGTATGGCCTCTTTAAGGTTCAGAGTGCCGTTATATATCGCTCTTCCTGTTATAACGCCGGTAACACCAGCTTCTTTCAAGGGAAAAAGATTTATTATATCCTCAATGGTTGAAACACCGCCGGAAGCAATCACCGGAATGGATACATTTTCTGCAAGGCGGCGGGTTTCATTAATGTTGGTACCGGTCTGCATTCCATCCCGGTGAATATCTGTAAAAATGATCGCTGCAACACCACAATCTTCAAACTGTTTCGCCAGATCCACAGCCTGGATTTCGGTTGTTTTGGTCCACCCCTCGATGGCAACCATTCCCTTCCGCGCGTCAATGCCGACAACAATTTGATCTGGAAAAGCCCTGCACGCATCCTTAACGAGTTTGGGGTTCTGTATGGCTTCTGTACCGACAATGACCCTCCCCATGCCAAAATCCAGATACATCTTGATCGTCTCTTCATTCCGTATTCCGCCACCTACCTGCACAGGCACATTTACAGCTTCAAGTATTTTCCGTATGGAATCTGTATTTTGCGGACGTTTACCAACAGCGCCATCAAGATCGACCACGTGAATCAATTCGGCCCCCTCTTCTTCCCATCTTTTCGCCATGGCGGCGGGATCATCGGAAAAGACCGTTTCTGAGTCCATACGTCCTTGAAATAGGCGCACACACTGGCCTTTTTTTATATCAATTGCAGGGATGATTATCATTATTCGGGGAATGTTTCGAACATACCTTCAAGGCCGGAGATTGCCAACTCCTCAGCAGTAACAAATCTCCCTTTCCTTTTCATGAATTTGCCAAGATTGAGGAGATTCTCAGATAACGAGAGTTGCGTTTCATCAAAATGACTGTTCCATATGAGACGACCGTCTACCACTCGAACGAAATCCAAATCAAAGGCAACGGAAGCTGTAGTGTCAGCGGAATACCCGGTACCGACCCGTTCCTTGAAACGGTAAAGATGTCCCACCATCACCGCATCGGCACCCAGATCGCGACCGGTTTCAACCAAAAGATTCCTTTCCGACAACTCAATTTTCTTTCCCAACATATGGTCTGATCGAGCTCCTTGGGCAAAACTGGTCGGTATGATTTCGTAACTTGTTCGGGTTTTTAGTAAAGAAATGAGGCGCTCCGTGAGCATATCCGTCGCACCGTCCTCTATCTTTCCTGTGGTGTAAACCTTGCCGCACACGGGACACCTTGCACTTACATCTTCGCCGTATAGACTTGTCATATTTGTAAAGGGTAACACCAAGAGTCTTTTTACGGCAAAAGGCGCCGGCGTCGCTTCCGGGGCCTGCACATGTGATCTGCACGCTGGTATTATAAAAATACATAATAATACCAAAATCTTAAGCATGCCGGATTTTATTTCTTGATTTGTCAACTTTAGCATAACGGTATCAAGGCCTTATATTGATTATATTCGGTTGCTGGGTGAATGGTGAAATAGCAGTCAACGCTCCCTGGATGGTATATAATTAAAATGTTTATGAAATAAGCCCTCAAATTCTAATCTTAACATTTATGAACTTTTACAACACACCCTTGGTGGACCGGACGTCTGAAATCCGTTCGTCAAAAGAGGTCGCCTGATCCAGGGCCCTGCCTGTGGCTTTGAAAATCGATTCTATAATATGATGTTCATTTTCACCGTAAAACACATTGATATGAAGATTCATCCCACCCCGGGTTGAAAACGCCCTGAAAAATTCATTGGCAAGACCGGTAAAATCGCTCCCTCCGGCCATCGGCTTTCGGGGGGCATTGTAAACCAGAAAAGGACGTTTCGACAGGTCAATGGAGACCGCTGTTAACGCATCATCCATCGGCGTAACCGCATGACCGTACCGCTTCAGTCCCTTTCTGTCCCCAAGCGCCTTGTCCAGCGCATCCCCCAGAACAAGACCTATATCTTCAACCGTGTGGTGATAATCGACCTCGATGTCGCCTTTGGCATCTATGTCCAGATCAAAAAAGCCGTGAACGGCAAACAGGGAAAGCATATGATCGAAAAAAGGAATTCCCGTGGATATTTCGTGGCTGCCTGTACCGCTTATATTCAGCCTGATACGAATGTCGGTTTCTTTTGTCTTTCGATCAACTTCAGAAGTTCGTTTCATAATAAGCAAGAACCTGTTAACCCGTTCGGGATAGAGAGAACGGCTAGCACAATTAGAATGTACGTAATGTGTTGAGATTATTGTCTAAGTATTTAAAATTAAGTAAGATACTGTACAACAACTTTATATGATAAGTCAAGTATTATAATATAGGAAAATTAAGCAAGTCGCCCGGGAGGCAAGGCAATGATATCGGTTGTAGCTTTCAGCGGTATTTGTTTGAAGTAGTTTTCTATGGCAATAACTTTGCCGTTTTTACTGTTGATCAGAATATAGTCAAGTGATGAAAAGTAATCAAAGTATTTTTTAAAAACAATACCCTGTTCTTCCATGACATAAAGACCCACTTCAAAGATTATGTATGGGAAGAATTTCTCAACGGTTTTGCGCGCCCCTCTGAGCACCCGCAGCTCATGGCCATCTGTATCGATTTTTATTAAATCAACGCGCTGAATATCTTCTTTCTCACAAAAGTCATCCAAAGTGATACCAGAAACTGCATCAGCAGTTTGAATCGTCCCGCCGTGCAAGGGATGGGTGTCAGATGATTTTCCATTGACCTTCCAGCTCGCGTAAGCCTCTATTTGATGATCGGGTTCGGAACGATCACGCACAAAAGATTGAACAGGGATAATTCGTTTGGAAAGTTCAGGATTCATCGAAATGTTACGCAGGAGTTTGTTAAAAGCATAATCAGTGGGCTCAAAGGCGTAGACGCGGCCATGCGGCGTCATTTGGGAAAATTTTAACGTCATGCTTCCGATATTGGCACCGATATCAAAAACAACTGCGTCTTTTTTCAATGAGAAATACTTATTTCCGGTAATGTAGCTCTGAAAATTTCCGAATAAAAAGAGGGACAGGTCGATGCCTTCGGTCAAATCGACCTCATAGGAAATGCCCCCGCGTCGAATGCGATGACGATCTTTGCGCAGAATAATTTTCAGCACGGTGTATAACATTCTCGCAATGATCAACTTCACGCGGGTCATTGGTATCCGATTGAGTATCGGTATCTGCTTTTTATCAATCATACAGAAATACGACTTAACTTGTGTCCATCCAGAAATTGTAAATTTTGGTTCAAGACAAGGCCGCCCCAGTTAAATAGGCTTCGCATTTCACGGGGCAGGCACAAGGGTTTTCGGTGAGGCGTACGTCTGTACGCCGCGGCCGGAAACCCGCGGAGAACGCCGTCCTGGGCCAAAAGATGCCATCTATGGATGGACACTAAATAAACTTTATACGCCTGGCAGCAAAAACAACCATTCTCAGCAGCATAAATCCGTGACGCCATCGACTGATATTGGTTGTCCCGTAAGTCCGAAACCGGTAACGAATCGGCATTTCCGCTATCTTCAAATTGAGCTTCGCCGCCCCGAACAACAGATCAAAGTCACCGAACGGGTCGAAATCGCCGAAGTAATCACGATTCGCAGCGATCATATCGTAATCCTTCTTCCATAAAGCTTTTGTGCCGCACAGGGTGTCTTTTACCGGTTGTCCGAGCAGCCATGAAAACGCCAGACTGAAAAATTTGTTGCCTAGTATATTTAAAAACCGCATGGCACTGTCTTCCATGGGATAGACCAGGCGAACACCATTGATAAACTCACCTTTCCTTGAAACCAGCGCATCGATGAAACGAGGCAAATCCTCGGGCGGAACCGTCATATCCGCGTCCAGAATGATGAGGATGTCTCCTTCAGCCTTTTCAAATCCGAGCCGGACCGCATCACCCTTTCCTTTTCCGGGTTGACGAAACAGCCGGCAATTATTTTCCGGCATTTTTTTTATCGTTTCCTCGATGGTTTCAAAGGTGCTGTCACTTGAATGCCCTTCAACAAATACAACTTCAGTGTTTTTCCCAAGTTCGGGCAGGCGTTTCAGGATGTTTCGAATGTTTCCGGCCTCATTTCTGGCCGGGACGATCACGGAAACCGATGGCGCTTCAGACGCTGCTGCCTGGATTCGATTTGGCGCGGGTCGGGCAATGACGAAATTCGTCAACGCAAACCAGCAGAAAGGGATAATGTTTGTTAAAAATCGATTGGAAAAACCTGCCACGAGTGGGATCCGTAGGGGAAAAAGTATAGCAGGGGTTCGCTTAATAATGTCAAAGCCTGACAGCTCCAATAGATTGAAAACATCATGGGGTGAAAACCAGTTCTGTTCGAGAACAAACGCACCCATTCCCAGTCGTTTGACAATCGACAGCGGGATGCGCCACAAGTTGTTGTAGAAATTCAAAATCAAGCGGGTTTTCGGATGGCACAGCGGATGGAGATTTTCAAAAACAGTCTGCACATCCCACAGATCATTCACCAGATCCGATAGAATGATCACGTCAAATTTTTTGTTAAGCATGAAATCATGCGCGTCTGCCTGCACAAAATCCAGATCAGGATGCTTTGTCGAAGCCCGGCGGATCGCTTCCCCTGAAAAATCCACGCCGACCCCGACAGAAGGTTTCAGGGAAGCCAGCAGATCCCCATGGCCGCAACCCATCTCCAGGACACGCAATCCAGACGGAATAAAAAATTGGTAATATTTTTCAAGAAGTCGATGGTAGAATGCACTGGGACGATTTGGTTTCTCATAATACTGTGAAACTCCATCCCAATGAGCCATACGGTCTTTTTGATAACGGTCTTTTGCCGGATCAGGGTATTTTTTATATGATGTTTTTGCTTGCATCTCCATGTTTCGGTTCGTTGGCCTTCAATCCGACATTGAGCCTCTGCCCTTCGGGAATTGTCAGCATTGAAAAGTTTCTCGATTTGAACGACTTAAAACTAAGCCATATTTGACTTCTCTTCGAGATGCCAATAAAGGTGCAATGGATGATTTTGCTAATTTTCAAATAATTATAATTATGTCAACATCATTCTATCTTTTTGCCCATGGATAAAAGGTCAGCGTGTTGCTATTCTCCTGCAGTATTTATTTAAAAGTATGAAATTGAGCAGGCACTCGCAATTGCTTTGATAGGTGATTCAGTTATTGACTCTGATCCTGAATCAACAAAGCCTTTTTAAGGTTGTTTTTTACACGAACATGCTTGGGATTGATTCGTAATGCTTCTCGAAACTGTTCAATAGCTCCCTCAATATCCCCTTTACGATAAAGCGCAATACCCAAATTGTTATATGCGTCCAAATAATCGGGTTTTATTCTCAAGGCATCTCGAAAATGGGCAATGGCTTCATCGATCCGACCCTTCTTTGCCAGAGCAGTCCCCAGATTGTAGTGAGCCGCCACGTGATCAGGCTTTATACTCAGCACTTCTAATAAATGGCCGATTGCTTCATCAATCCGATCCTGCTCTGCCAGAGCTGTCCCCAGATTGTAGTGTGCGTCCACATAATCGGGTTTTATCCGCAACGCTTCCAAATAATGGCCGATGGCTTCTTCTATATGACCTTGCTTATCCAAAGCAACACCCAAATTGTTGTGTGCATCTGCGAAGTTGGGTCTTATTCGCAACGATTCATAATATCGTCTAATGGCTTCATCTATCCGACCC
>JBHPCZ010000145.1:0-7704 GCA_042573625.1 Thermodesulfobacteriota bacterium | reverse complement strand
CCCATTTCGCTAATTTATAAAGCTTAATGATAAAAACTCCCCGACCCCTCAATTATTTAACAATCATTTAATTTTATTATAATTACATTCCAAGAAACCGATCAATCTATTTGAAATATAGATCCTATCTCAACCGGCATGCAATCTTTAACAGCGATTGAATTAAACTGCTTGGGACAATAATAGGGATTAAAAAAACAAAGAGGGCAGAGCGATTTCCGCTCTGCCCTCTTTGGGTTGTTCTATGTGAAGTTAAGCAACGTCTTTGTTGTAGCAGATCAGACAACAGTTCAGACAGCGATGGGATTCATGTTTCGCTTCATCTTCACTGATCACCAGGTCGGCTTCATCAAAGGTCTTGATCCGCTCATCCACCGGAAGCTCCGGCATCTGGGTCCGATCAGACTGTTTGATTCCGCTGACAGATTCGAAAATCGATACCGGGATGTGTTTTTTGAAGAGTGTTTTCTCCGGCGTTGATACCGCTTCATCGGCAAGGTACTGATGGATGGATCGGGCCGCCCGTCGACCACCGCCGATCGCCTCGACCACCAGTGATGCTCCGGTTGCCGCATCCCCGGCGGTAAAGATGTAAGGAATGCTCGACTGGAGCGCCACGGGGTCCTTGGAATCGATGGTGCTCCAGCGGGTGATCTCCAAATCCTCGACCAGCTTTTTGCTTTCTTCCCTGAAAAAGACATCCGGCCCCTGGCCGATGGCGGTGATCAGCATATCGATGTCCATAATGGTTTCGGAACCTTCGATCGGCACCGGACGGCGTCTTCCGCTGGCATCCGGCTCCCCCAGTTCCATTTTCAGAAATTCGAGCCCGACGACTTTTCCTTCTTCATCGCCGATCACCCTGGTCGGTGCGGCCAGAAAGTGAAATTGGATGCCTTCATGTTCCGCCGCCTCGATTTCAACCATGTTCGCGGGCATTTCAGCGCGGGTCCGGCGGTACACAATCGACACCTCGTCGGCGCCGAGGCGAACAAGGGTTCGGACGCAGTCGATGGCCGTGTTTCCACCCCCGATCACCGCGCATTTTTTTCCGATGGGAACCGCTTCGCCAATCCCGTCCCCCTGCTGGTTTCTGGCAAATTTTGTCAGGAAATTAATGCCGGTGTAGCACCCGTCAAGGTCCTCTCCTTCCACACCCAGCGTGTAATCTTTCCACGCACCGATCCCGAGGAATATCGCATCGTATCCAGCCGCAACCAGTGAGCTGATTTCAAAATCGCGGCCCAGGGTTACGTTGGTTTTACATTCGATGCCGAGATCCAAAATGCCCTGGACTTCCCATGCCAGCACCTCTTTGGGGAGGCGATACTCAGGAATGCCGTAACGAATCATTCCGCCGAGTTTCGGATTCGCATCAAATATGGTGACGCTGTGGCCCAGGCGGCGCAGAAAAAACGCGCAGCTCAATCCAGCCGGCCCGCCGCCGATCACCGCTACTTTCTTGTCCGTGGAAGGTGCGCAGGATATGGGGAGATGGCTCCCTGAATTCATCTCGTAGTCTGCCACAAAGCGCTTCAACTGGTTGATGGAAACCGCTTCGTCTTCAATGCCCCTACGGCAATAATCCTCACAGGGGTGGGGACAGACCCGTCCGCAGGACAGCAGCAGGGGGTTTCGTTCCCGGATCGTATTCACCGCGCCTTCGTAATCTCCCTCTCTGATCTGCGTAATGTATTTGGGGATATCGATTTCAGCAGGACATGTCTGCTGGCAGGGGGCAATGCGGTCATCGAACTGGTTGAGGTGAAGCAGTTTTTGAGACATGGTTTTGATGGCCATGATATCCTTGGGGCAGACCTTCTCACACGCGCCGCACCCGACACATTTCATTTCATCGACCACCGGATATCCATGGGGACCGATCTTCAACGCATCAAAAATACATGCCTTTACACAGTCGCCTATGCCGAGGCATCCCACCGGGCATTCCCGCTGACCGCCGAAGAGGGCGGACAAGGCTTGGCAGCTGTTTATCCCCATGTAGTCGTATTTCACCTCTGCCCGATCGCCACCGGTACAGGTGTTGTACGACAGCAAGAGCTCCGCGGTTCCGGGGTCCATACCCATGACAGCGGCGATATTTGAGGCGGATTCCGCTCCGGCAACAATACAGACGCTGGGGAGTGCTTTACCGGCAACGACAGCAACCGCCGCAGCCGCACATCCGGCGTATCCGCAGCCACCACAGTTGGCACCGGCCGTAAATCCTTCGACGTCGGCGATTCTCGGGTCTTCATATACATAAAAGACTTTTGAAGCCACACAGAGCATACCACCGCAGAGTGCTCCGAGACCCAACATAAATAAAACAGCTGATATCACAATTACCTCCTTATATCATTCCTTTAAAGGCAAAAAATGTCAGAGAAAGAATCCCGGCGGTCACCAGCCCGATGGACGTGTCCTGAAGCGGCTTTGGAACCCTGGCCAAAAGAATTCGCTCGCGAACGCCGGCAAAAAGAATCAAAGCAAGGCCGAAACCCGCAGCAAAACCAAAAGATGCAAGAACTGTCTGCATGAAGCTCAGCTCTTCGTCAATGTTGATGACGCAGGCGCCCAGCACCGCGCAGTTTGTCGTAATGAGCGGCAGAAAGATACCGAGCCCGGCATACAGGGCAGGGATGCTTTTTTTCAAAAACAGCTCGACAAACTGTACCAGAGCCGCGATGACCAGGATAAACGCAAGGGTTCTAAGATACACCAGGTCAAATGGTGCCAAGAAATATTGATAGACAATCCATGTGATCACGCCGGCCAGAACCAGGACAAAAACCACCGCCATGGACATGCCGGTGGCGGTCTCCATTTTCTTGGAGGTGCCCAGAAAAGGGCAGTTCCCCAGAAACTGGGCCAGCAGAATATTGTTCACAAAAATGGTACTGACGATGATTTCAAAATACCCCATGTCACCCATTTATCTTCTCCTATTTTTTTCCAATAAGATTCATGATGCAGAGCATCAGCCCGAGGCAGACAAACGCACCGGGTGCTTTCTGTACGAAAGTAAACGGCTCAAAGGAAGGCCCGAATATAGATCCCCCCCAGCCATAAAGGTGAAAACTGCCGGTTCCGAGAACTTCTCGAATACCGCCCAGTGCACCCAGGGCGAGAGTGAATCCGATACCGATGCCTAACCCGTCAGCGATGGAAAGCATCACACTGTTTTTGGATGCAAACGCTTCCGCACGCCCCAGCACAATGCAGTTCACGACAATCAGCGGGATAAACAGTCCCAAACTGAGAAACAGCTGATACGTATATGCCTGCATAACCAGTTCCACCACGATAACAAAGGTCGCGATGATAACAATAAAACAGGCGATCCTTACTTTGGGGGGAATGATGTTCCGGAATGCGGCGACCAGAATGTTTGAGCACACCAGAACAAATGTGGTGGCAATGCCCATTCCGATTCCGTTTTCCATGGTCGTGGTCACACCCAGTGTCGGGCACAGGCCCAGCACCAGTCGAAACGGGGGTATTTCATCCCACAGACCTTTGACAAACTCCTGAGTAAACGTCTTGGCCATCTTGAACTCCCTGTCCTGTTTTCCTATTGATTGAATCCCTTTAGCTTATCAGCAATCTGGGGCTTCAGTTTTTTGTATATGTCGCCGGATGCCGTGAGTGCCGCACAAACGCCGCGGGACGTAATGGTCGCGCCGCTCATGGCATTGACTTTTCCGCCGTCCGTTGTCACTTTGGCCGGTTCAGTGATGGAAAAGCCTTTAAACTGCGACACAAATGTCGGGTCATCTTTGGCCCTTGCGCCCAATCCAGGGGTTTCACTGTGCGTGGTTACGCCGACACCGATGACCTTGTCGTCGTCGATATTGACCCCTACGACAAGGCCCAATTTCCCGCCGAATCCCTTTCCCGAGCCTTCAAAAACAACGGCGTTGGCCTTCCCGTCAAACTTGCCGACAAAAAAGCTCCGCTCCGTTTCGCCGTCTTTTATTTTGAAACGATCGGCAATGGGGTCATTGGATGCGCCGTCAAGGATACCCTTGATGGCAGGACCTTTTACAAATTCAAGTTGCTGCTGTTCAATCTGGGCGGCTGTTGAATGCCGGAGTCCGGCCAGCAACCCCCCGGAAACGGCGCTTAAAACTGTGAGGACAACAAACATTTTTATTAGTTCGCGCATCTTATACAACCTTTCCAATTGCTTTTGGCCTGATTTTGTCCACAAGCGGATTAACGAGATTCATAAGCAGGACGGCAAAAACCACACCATCAGCATAGGCACCGATATTTCTGATGAGCACGGTCATAATTCCCGCACCTGCGCCGTAAATTAGCATGGGGATGAAGTTGACCGGCGAAGACGAGTCCTCGGTAGCCAGAAAAAAAGCGCCGATCAGCGTGTAGCCGGTAAAAAGATGAAAAAGCGGCCCGGCATAACGGGCTGAATCGGTCGCGTTGAATATCAGCGCGGTGACAAAGACACCGGCCAGAAAAGAGGCTGATATCTCCCACCGGATAAACCCTCTGACAATAAGATAAACGCCGCCGAGAAGGAGGCCCAGGCCAAAGGTGGATCCAATGCCGCCGGCCTGTCTGCCGAACAGCAGGTCAACGGTCGTTATTGAATCAACGGCAAATGTACCGAAGTATTTGGCCGCTGCCAGAGGATAAAACATGGTAAATCCGAGGTCGTAGTTGACCAGCATTTCATTAAAATCAAAGTAATCCTTCCAGGAAAGCGTGAGAATGGCAATCCCGATGAGCACCGGGTTGAACGGGTTGCCCCCGATTCCGCCATATATATGTTTTCCGATCAGCACCGCAACAAACGTACCGGTGACAACCAGCCACCAGGGGGACGACGCCGGCAGGAGCATGGCAAATATCAGTCCGATCAGCGCGGTGGTCCCGTCTCCGATGGTTACCGGGCGCTTTGTTATTTTATTGATTACCAGTTCCCAGATCATTGCAGAAGAAATGGAAAGTGAAACAACGCCGACAGCCGGCATGCCGTATTGAAAGAATCCCAGCAGTACTGCGGGGAGCGCCGCCAGCATGGTATGATAACTGCGCTCTGATATACTGCTCCCGTCATGCCAGAAAGGCGCATGTGAAACGATGAGCTTTTTCCGTTTATCCATTCGTTGCCTCCGCTAAACTCATCCGGCCGAGTTCATATTTAGCCACTTTTATATATTGAAAGATCGGCATCTTTGTTACACAGACAAAACTGCACAGCCCGCATTCGATGCAGGAATACAAGTCATATTCTTCCGCGGCATCCTCATACTGACCGGCCTCCAGATAGCGGACCAGCATGTTGACCGGCACTTTCACCGGGCAGGTCCTTACGCACTCGCCGCAGTTTATGCAGGGATAATCCGATACAAGGGGAATATCACCGCTGTCCTGAACCATAATGCCGTCGGTGTCCGGCTGAACCGGATAGTCTTCCGAATAGACCGAAGACCCCCTCATGGGACCACCGATAATGATACGATCCCCTTCGTTTATGGAAATATCGAACGCCGCAAAGATATCGCGAATCGGTGTTCCAACGACAGCCGACACCAGGGCCTGGCTCCCGTCCTTGTTCACCAGTGTTAACATCTTTGCAAACGGCATGCGGCCGGTGTTGAATGCAGTACCAATGGATGCCACCGCTTCAGCACTGAAAAAGCAAACCCCCATATCCTCAAAGGTTTTTCCTGCGGGCACAACCTGGCCCAGCGCATTTTGCATAATGGCATGGGGCAGTGTCGCAGGATATTCAACATCAACAGCCCTTGCTTCCGCACCGGTCGCGGCCCCCTCCTGCATCAGGTGCTGGGGTACGGCCATGATCACATTGTCAACACCGGTAATCTTCTTCAATATGTTAATGCCGTTTTTAATGGCGTCCGTGCCGGATACCAGCGCATACTGATTCGTTGCCAGGAGAAGATCTCCGTCGACCCCGCAAACGACGATGGTATTAATCGGTTTGTCCGGATCGGAAAAAGACTTGAAAGAAGGGTTTCCCGGAAGACCGGCGAGAAAGCTTACAACGGTTTCCATGCTCGGATCTTCGGCGACCTTTTCGAATTGATCATCCATTTCCTCTTCTTCAGATACGTCGATGGAAATGGCAGTGTACGACCGGCCAAAGTCACCCACAAAGGAAGATACGGAAGATACGGTTCCCGTGACCGTTGAAACGACATATGTGTTGCTGTCTCCGGACAGGGATAGTTTCTGACCGGTCTTGACCGTTTCGCCTTTTCCGATAGCGACCGTGTCCCTGATGCCGGATGGGTCATAGGGGCTTTCCAGTAAAAGGGTAACATTTTTAGCGGGTGAAATCTCTCGAGGCTCCGGCGCAGTTAATGCTAGTTGTTTGGTCTCGATCCGGGGCTTTGTCAAACTGACAAATGGTCTTTTTATCATAATTCAACCTTTTATTTTTTTTAAGCGTGATGCGAAACAGAAAAAAAGCCGTAACGAATGTTATGGCTTACTGAACATGGCACCAGCTACATCTATTTTCCTCCGGGCCGGCACCGGCATCCTGGTGGCAGCTCTCGCATTGAGAATGAAATGCATCAGATTTCTTTGAAATCTCTACTTCATCGGGTTCATGACATTCCAAACAGGATTGAGGGACTTTTACATCTCCCTCCGGAATTTGATGGCAGTCACCACATGCCTGATAGGTGATTTCTTGACCTTCCGGGACTTCTTCATATGCATCGGGAGGATGGGGATGATGACAGTCTTTGCATGAAATGCCGTAACCTGTATCAGACGTGTGTGTTTTGTGATCAAATAAAACCTTTCCCGCAACACCTTTGAACATTATCCGTACCGGTTGATCCGGGGTTTTGGCGGAAAAGGCCGTGTAGCTTAGGAAACCCACAACCAACAGTATTATCACCATGCCGTAAGCCAGCTGCAGTTCTTTCTTAGGGGTCATCTGACAGTATTCCTTTCAAATTTATAATAGAAAAAATCAGGCAAGAAAATACAAGAGGGATGCGTATCACAATGAATAGCCGCTTTCAAGCCCTTTTTGTTTAAACAGAGAAACACCTTTATTAGCTTGAAGAAAAAAGGGGGGGGCGAGCAACGGGAGATGCTTTTAGTATACTGAATTAACAGGAAATTTATTTCGCGGAATACGGCAGTTCTTTGTTGAGCGCATCGATTTGCTCCTGCTCTATCCGGTTGATTTTGTCGATGTGAAATCGAAAAACATGCCACAAACGCCGGTCATAAAACCGGCGCAAGCCGTAGTTCGGAACAGCTTCAAAACCGCGTCGAATCTTGTGAAATCCCCCGATACCCGGGTCAAACCGGCTGACCCCATGGGCAATCGCCCACTCAATCGGACCGTAGTAGCATGTGTTGAAATGGAGAAAATTTATTTTATTCAGACTGCCCCAATACCGCCCGAAAAGCTGATCATTCTTGTGTATCAGTAAAGACATCCCCACCGGAAGTTGCTGATTTTTAACTCAAACCAGCGACGCAACATCAAGCGGGAGCGGAAGGCGCTAAACAACTCGGGAATTACAATAAAAACGGTTGCCGGGGATGATATTCCCCCTGACTTTTTCCCGCTCATGTATCGATTTTATGTCAAGACCAATGAACAGTTCGGCCCATGGAGCTGTAAATACCTTGCGGCGTCATTTTTTGACGATTTATATGAAAAATACCGTCACCGCATTCTGTTGG
>JBHPCZ010000144.1:0-7705 GCA_042573625.1 Thermodesulfobacteriota bacterium | reverse complement strand
CTCGGTGTTGCCCGGATCATTCTTTTGCCGGATGGAGAGCAAGCCGAATTCTCCGTGCTGGTCGGCGACAAATGGCAAGGGAAAGGCATCGGGGCCGAGCTGCTCAAATGCTGCCTGGTCGGTGCGAAACATCTGGGTGTTCAGAGGGTTTGGGGATTGGTTCTGGCAGAAAACACACAGATGTTGAAATTGGGGCGAAAATTAGGATTTGATGTTAAAAGAGTACCTTATGAAAGTGAATACGAAATGTGTATGGATTTGGATAATTTTTTACCCGGGTTTCGACCTCCGAAGCATCATAGCCCTTTGGAAACGATAGGGTTGGAAAATGTTTCATCTCCCCCGAATATTGCGCGAGACTTTTCCATAAAAAGCCGAATGGATACATAGGACCTTCGGGGAAGTGTATTACCCGCCACAATAAGCAGACAGGTAATTTTTCAGTTTGTAAAAAATATCGACACATCATCTGTAACACTCGCCCGAAACACCTGCGGACTAAATGATATTATGATTTAAATCAAGTAATTGCTGGTGTTGTTTTAGAAAGGCCATCTGGCACAGTGTTTGCTGTATATCATATTGTTTACAGCGTAATGAAATGCATTGAACAGTTAAATAAAAAATAGCAAGGGAAAGGAGGTAATTTATGAAAGCAGGCATTTTCTTTACGGGTTCGGGCCCTGTCGTTATTTTGACGAGTTTTGACTCCTTTGAAAATTCAAATTTTATTGAAAGATTGAATGCAAAGGGGATTAAAAAATTTGTTGCTTATGAAGTCTCCGTGGATGATGTGAAAAGCAAATATGGAAGGCATTTCAATGTAATCATGGGGGATCTTCACCAGAATGACGACCTGCGCGTTCTCGACTATGACGGTCATCGTGTCTTTAACCACTTTATACTCAAAAATCTGGGGGAACCCCTGTATTATGAACCTTAGCCGGCGGGTTGCCCGAATTCAATGCCGCTGTTTAAGGTGGTATTTTTC
Organism: Thermodesulfobacteriota bacterium; assembly: GCA_042573625.1. Lineage (GTDB taxonomy): Bacteria > Desulfobacterota > Desulfobacteria > Desulfobacterales > UBA11574 > JBHPCZ01. Next base: position 6,714 of record JBHPCZ010000144.1, on the reverse strand, counting down.
GAAAGGGGGTAAAGGATGACAACACTTATAATCACTATTGGTTTGCTCGTATATTTAAGCCTTTATCTGACGTACGGAAAGAAACTCGAACGGGACGTGGTAAAGGCTTCCAACGAGCAACAGACACCGGCCCACCGCATTTATGACGGGATTGACTATATTCCGGCACGGCGGGAGGTCCTTTTGGGGCATCACTTTGCCTCCATTGCCGGTGCGGCCCCTATTATCGGCCCGGCACTGGCGATCTGCTGGGGTTGGGCGCCGGCGCTTCTCTGGGTCTGGCTCGGCAACATCTTTATCGGCGCCGTCCATGACTACCTGTCGTTGATGGCATCGGTCCGTTATGACGGCAAATCAGTGCAGTTCGTTGCCACCGATCTCATCGGTAAACGGACGGGCTATGCCTTTTACTGGATCGTCTTCTTCCTGTTGATCCTTGTCGTGGCCGCCTTTGCAGCCATTATCGGCGGAATGTTCGTTAGAACACCGGCAATTGCATCAGCGTACGCATGGAAGATTTTTGCGGCCTTGATCCTGGGGGTTCTGATTTACCGGGTGAAGATGAATTTCAGCGTGGCGACAATTATCGGTATCGTTATGCTTGGCGTCGCCATCTGGCTCGGCACCATCACCCCCATCAAGGCGTCCTATATAACCTGGATGTGGGTCTTCTTTTTCTACATCATCGTCGCATCTTCAATTCCCGTGAATGTCCTCCTCCAGCCGAGAGATTACCTGAACTCCTGGCTGCTCTATGCGGGACTTGTGCTGGGATTCCTGGCGGCCATCTTTGCATTCAGAGGGTTCGAGGTCCCTGCTTTTGCCGGTTTTTCCCCGGTACTGCTGGGCGGCAAAGCAACGCCGTTCTGGCCGGCGATTCCCCTTGTCATCGCCTGCGGTTCGCTGTCCGGATTTCACTCACTGGTTGCTTCGGGGACATCATCAAAGCAGCTTGAAAAAGAAACCGACGGTCTCGTGATCGGCTACGGCGCCATGTTCCTGGAGGGCTTCCTCTCAACGATCGTAATTGTCTCCATTGCCGGTTTCGGTTATACGGCCCTTCAGACGGCTGCCGGGGCAAAGGGTATAGAATTCACCCTGAACGCATCCAACTGGGGCGCAACCTTTACAGGGCTGTCCGGGAAATTGGGCCTTTCCAAGGCCAACCTATTCGTCCAGTCTTACGCCGATATGGTCGGCGCCACATGGCTCTCTTTCATCCCGTCTCAATATGTCAAAGTTCTCGCCGGGATGTGGGTTGCATCCTTTGCCATGACCACACTGGATACGACGAATCGTCTGGCCCGGTACTGCCTGGCGGAAATGGCCATACCGCTGAAGGAAAGTTCCGAAGGGGTTTACAATTTTCTGACCAACCGCTGGGTGGCTTCGATTATTCCCGCAGCTATCGGCATGTATCTGGCGGCCAGCGGAAACTGGCTCATTATCTGGGGGTCCTTTGGTGCTGCCAATCAGCTGATCGCCTCCATTGCACTCATGACCGGCGCGGCGTATGTGGCCAAAAAACTGAAATCCGGTTTTGCCAATGCCGCGGTGATTCCCGCATGCCTCCTCTGGGTGACCGTAACAGCGGGGCTTCTCTGGTTCATTATCGTTGTCCAACCTGCTGCAATCGCCACGAAACCCGCACCCGGCTGGACGGTGATGATCATTCTGCTCATTATGTTCGTTCTGAATTTTGTTTTTGTCTTTGATTTCATCAAATCGAAGTCCTATAAGGTTGAATAAACACCCATACTGCATGTTATACCGGTGCACGGTACGGATAATGCCGGGCACCGGTTAACATCCAGGTGTAAGAAAATCAGGCCTGAGAACACATTTCTCTGGAGCGGATCGGAGTTCTTTGGCTCTGACGGAAAACTTTTCCAGGGATGCTGAAGGGTTTATGGTTCCATCTGTTGTTCAATTCATTCGTCGCTTGCTCACCGATTTTGACACGGCGCATCGAGAGAAGGTCACTGCCCTCACCGTAATGGAGATGGAGGAGCTGGAGAATATATTTGCGCTCCTTCTTATGGGCGCTTTTGTCGGTCTCCCATCCCCGCCGACGTTTCTGGCCGTGGAACTGCTCCCTTATATGGAGCGTGAATTGCAGATCCTGTGCAAACGGGCAAAAGAGAGTAACGATATGTTGGCCGAAATGTTCGGTACCATCGGGGTGGAATAGGTGAAAATTTTATTTTATACCGGAAAGGGGGGGGTGGGCAAATCGACGGTGTCTGCCGCTTCGGCATGGCAATTGTCCCAAAAATATCGGGTCCTCATTGTGTCACTGGACCCGGCTCACAATCTCGGCGATGTCTTCGGTGTGGTTCTCAAGCATAAAAAGCGGCGGTTCACCGATTCCCTTTATCTCAAGGAGGTGAATCTTCAGAAGCTGTGCCGGGAATATCTCCAGCGGGAGACCGATGTGCTCTCCCAAACTTACCGCTACCTTCAAACCATCAATCTGGACAACTATTTCTCGGTGTTGAAATATTCACCGGGAATCGAGGAATACGCGCTGCTGACCAGTATCGAGGATACCGTGAGGTCCGAAAGAGACTTTGATTACATTATTTTTGACACACCGCCGACGGGATTGACCCTCCGGTTTCTCGCACTTCCGTGGGTAACCATCACATGGATCGACCGGCTCATTCAGATTAGACGGGACATTCTGGAGAAACGACACACCATATATCGAATCCGTGGGCGCCTCGATGATCAGGAAACCATCTTGAGCTACGATGAGGACGAGGATGATATCCTAAAACGTCTTAAACGGCTTAAAGAAAACTACCAGACGCTTGCCTCGGTGCTTCAGGGTAAAGACTGCGGCATCGTTCTCGTTTACAATCCGGACACCCTCTCTCTGAAGGAATCGAAACGACTGGCCGATGGCCTTCGAGAGCTAAACCTTCCCTTACGGCTCCTGATCAACAATAAAATCCAGGAGAGATACGGTGCCATGGCCGATCACGTGGATTCAGTGATGCAGACCCTTGCACCGGCGGTCCCCATACAGCGTATCGCCTTCTCGGAGAGCCTCCTTGACGGTAAAAACAGTGCATTATACCATATAGCCGAAACGCTTTTATCCCCGTTTGAAACGAAATAAGGTATAGAAATGGAAAACTATGCGGACATTGTCTATCAACCGATATTTTTTCTCTTTATGGCGTTTAGCTTTCTTTTGACGCTGGGGTATTTCTGGGGGCGTCGTTCAAATAGAAGAATTGTCCTTTCCGCCTTCAACGATCTTGTGGCGGTCGTCCGGCCCGACGACCAGACGTTTACGAATATCGGTGGTGTCATCGGGTTTCATGCAAATTTGTTCGTTAAGAAAAAGGGGACGCCGTTATCCCGCGTAGACGCAACCGTAACGCTGTTGCCCAGACATTCCTGGATGTATCTGCCCGTTTCCAAACTGATACGGAAATATGACCGCCTTTTCATCACGGTTTATCTAAAAAAACCGATTCCCGAAGAGGCGCACCTGATCGAAACAGGATACAGCAAGTTCATGGGGTCGAAGATTGAGAACGCTCAACGCCTGAATCTTGAAACCATCCAATGGGCAAATCTCGATTTTCACCTGTACTACGGGAGCCTGGAGATGCGAGATAAAATGCGGTCCTTTATTCAAAAAAATCCGGACCCGGGCATTGTAAGACACATTGCGCTCGTTCCCGAACAGAAAAAGGGATTCATCTTCATGATTCCAAAGCAGGATCAGGTGGCACGCTATTTTGCACCGATTTATCAATGGCTGCCTTCGGTCGTAAAAGCATAGGATCGGGTAAGGAAGAAACCTCCATGGAAACTTTTGGAGATACCGCAATTTTTTCCCTGTTAATATTCATTATGGTCATTGGCACCTTTATCGTTTTTTCCTTTCACGCCGGTAAACGGAAAAACAGGGAGATTTGCATTAAAACCTTTGAAGACCTTTTAACGGTTTTTAAACCCGATGACCAGACTTTCACCAACATCGGGGGCGCTGTCGGCCATCACGCCACCTTTTCCTTTAAAGACCGCGGCCCGGTTTTTCGAATTGATGCCACGTTAACCCTGCTTCCGAGACAGGCGCCGCTGTATATGCCCATATCGAAATTCCTTATGAGAAGTGACCGGCTGTTTATTAGCGTCTACATGCGGTATCCGCCGCCCGGCGAAGGACATATGATCGAAAGGGAGTATACCAGTTTAGGGGGGCCTGAAATTACCAACATCTCACGGCTCCGTGAAACACAATGTCAATGGGGCGCCCTGTCCTTCTCACTCTATTATGAACAAGACCGAATGCTCGACCGCTTTATGGAGCTGATCGGTTCCCTGGCAGATCCCGGACCAATCAAACACGTTGCGATTGTCCCCGACCAGCGGAAAGGATTTATTCTTATGTTTCTCCACCAGGGTCATATCGGAGCGTATCTGGTCCCGGTTTATCATTGGTTGTTTCGTGTTTTTGAACCCTATTAGAAACGCTTTCAAAATTTGTCCTCAAATGGAAAAGGAGCAATTATGCAGAAGACATTTCAGACATTGTCCGTACCTCAGCGCATTTTGATGGGACCGGGCCCGAGCAATGTCTCTCAGGAAGTGCTGACGGCACTCTCTTTACCGGTGATCGGTCACCTGGACCCCGTTTTCCTTGACATTATGGAAGAAGTCCAGCAGATGCTTCGGTCGGTCTTCGTCACTGCCAACCGTTTCACGATTCCTGTTTCGGGAACCGGAAGTGCGGGGATGGAAACAGCACTGGTAAATAACATTGAAAATGGAGATGAAGCTCTGGTCTGTGTCAACGGCGTTTTTGGAAACCGGATGTGTGACATCGTAGAACGATGCAATGGAACGCTGAAAAAAATCGAGGCGGAATGGGGCACCCCCTTTCAACCCGAGCAGATAGAGAAAGCCCTGGAGGGATTTCCGGCAAAGGTAGTTGCCATTGTACACGCCGAGACGTCAACCGGTGTACTTCAACCCCTCGAAGAAATTTCCAAGATTGTTCATGAGCACAGGGCGCTTTTACTTGTCGATGCCGTCACCTCTCTCGGCGGCGCACCGGTATTGGCGGACGAATGGAACATCGACATCTGTTACTCAGGAACGCAAAAATGCCTCAGCTGCCCGCCGGGATTGGCGCCGATCACCTTCAGTGAAAAATCGATTAAAAAGATCAAAAACCGTAAGACAAAGGTTCAGTCCTGGTATCTTGACATGACCATGATTGAGAAATATTGGGGCCCGGAACGGGTCTATCACCATACCGCCCCCATCAACATGATCTATGCGCTGAGAGAATCCCTTCGAGTGGTGCTGGAGGAAGGCCTGGAGAATCGCTGGAAAAAGCACCGAAACCTGAGCATGGCGCTGGTGGCGGGGCTGGAACGTCTCGGCATGGAGATGCTCGTTGAGGAGAGATATCGGACACCGATGCTGAACGCGGTTAAAATTCCTGATGGTGTCGACGACGCGGCCGTTCGAATGCGGCTACTCAATGAATATAACATCGAGATCGGAAGCGGACTCGGACCTCTTAAGGGAAAAATCTGGAGAATCGGTTTGATGGGGCATTCCTGCACAAAAGAAAACGTTGAGCGGGTTCTTTCGGCGCTGAAGGAAATCCTGTAATCGGTTTTTGTCGGCCTCACGATACAACGACTAAAGCGTTTCAATAGCACCATAGGAACTGTCTATTCGATCTCGAAGCAGTAAAACCAGCCTTTCCAGGATTTTAATCCGAATCCCTGAATTTTCATTCAAAACCGCTTTAAGATCCGAGCAGAGGATAGAGACAACCTGAGTCGGCGTATTGCACACAGCGGAACACATTTGCACATGTTCTTTTCCGACAAGCATGCTCCAGCCCCCCATGAGCCGCCGGTTAGGACGCTCTCTCAGGACAAAGACGGTAACATTCCCCTGGCGGGAATTTCCCAGATCGACCTTCCTTTCAAGGGAGACCTGACCTTTAGACAAAATATATAATTTTGTTCCAAGGTTGCCCTGCTCATGGATCGCCTCACCTGCTTCGAATGTTTCGATTCGACCCAATTGGGCAATTGGACGCAATTCCGGGTCGGAAAGGTCACCAAAAATTTCACACTTTTTGAGAATTTCGGTGAATTGTCCTGTACTCATATACGATCTCCTTTTCAAAAATTCCATAAGGAACATTTTCTTGCTTAAATAGTAACATTCATCATCCGTTTCATCGAGTATTTTTCAGGGAATATTCTCGGTAACAGCATTTAAATAATCATGGGACTCTACGATCCTTATCAGCTCCTGATGTTCAATGTCCATATATTCACTGATATCTTTCATGGAAAAATTAATGAGCTTTTTGACGGCGGCCAATGACCGGGCCGGTTTTTCTGCAAAGCGCCGCGCCGCATCCAGTGCCGATGCTTCAAGGCTGTCCGTCGGCACAACTTCATCGACAATACCCAGCGACAAAGCTTCATCAGCGGTAATATCATTTCCGGACAGCAGTATTTTATACGCCTTGCTGGAACCGATCAATTTGGAAAGGAAAAAAGCGCCGCCTCCGATTGGCGTCAACCCCAGTCTGAGGAAGGGATTTTGAAACACCGTATTGGATGCAATTATCCTGTAGTCACAGGCAAGACTTACACTCAAAAACAGAGAAATAACACAACCGCTGTTAGCGTGAATCACCAACTTGTTCAACCCTATAAT
>JBHPCZ010000143.1:0-7764 GCA_042573625.1 Thermodesulfobacteriota bacterium | reverse complement strand
GGAATAAGAAATGTCTGAATGTCCTGATTTAAAACCTATACCGCCCAAATTGCAGCCGGTCAAGCTGAAACGTCAAGTTTAAAACGCCTCTTTTAAAATGAGACGTAACTATATTTCTGATGTAAATCAACAATCTATCTGGCCGACCATCATTAATATGCAGCAATTCATCCCATGCAGCTTTTTTAGAGTTGAACAAACCGTCAGGTTAAAATAAGATGGGGCAGCATGAATATGCCGTCCGAAATGATCATAAAGGAAGGTGGAACTGAATATGACCAGCGAAACGTTTAAGGATCAATGCGCCGATATAACCAAAGAATTCAACGTTCATATCCCTTGCACACTCGCTGAAAGAGTTGAAGCTTATGCGTCAAAAAACAATACCGAACTCACTGCGGTTGTCATTGAGGCGTTGGATGCATTTTTAAGGAACCCAAAAAACGAATAATACCCCGTCACGCCCATCTGCAAACCTGGATGTATGGCCCGCCCAAAAAACAGGGCGATGCGTGTCTTGGGGTCATATCTTCACGGCCTGTTGCCCAAACAAAAATCTCTTTGAGCGCTCATTGAAATGTTTTTTATCTATAAATCCTGGTGAAGTGAAAGAAAAGCGATTTGGGCGACAACCCGTTCAGGACAAGCTGTTTAATTCCTTATCCACAGACTTTATAGCGGGCAGACTGACCGAAAAAACAGTGCCTTGACCCGGGGCTGAGTCAACATCAATTCGACCATTATGCATCTTGACCAGGTTGTTCGCCAGGCTGAGACCGAGTCCGGTACCTGGGATATCAGCGGTATGCGCGTTTCTGATCCGATAAAACTCTTCAAAGATATTTTCCTGCTCGTTTTCATCGATACCCATACCATTGTCCGCAACGGTGACCCGTATGCTGCCGCCATCAGGCTTTACATCGATGCTTACCTTTCCAAGAGCCGGTGTATATTTAATAGCATTATCGATGAGGTTTCGAAAAATACTGTGCAAGGCCTTTTCATCTGCAAGAGCTGTCAGCGTTTGCGATGCAGCTGAACGATTGAATATGAGACGGATCTCTTTTTCCGATGCTTTCTCCTTGTTTTCGCGAACGCAATCAGCGAGCAGCGGCACAATGTCGAGCGGCTTTCTTGATATCGAGAATTTGCCGGTTTCAATGGAGCTCAGCGTAACAATTTCGGTAATCAATTCCCGCGACGTTTTTGCCCTCAGCCTGGAACGCTCAAGAAGCTTGTGGACGTAAGCGGGATCATCACCGGCATCGCCGCTGAGAATGAGATCCAGATAACCCTCAATGGCGGCAAGGGGATTTTTCAGCTCATGGGCCACCATGGATACGAACAGAGATTTTGCAATTTCGATGTTTTTCAGTTCAGATATATCTCTTAACACGGCAACACCGCCGATGACGGAACCCATCGGCTCAATGACAGGGCTGGCGTTTACCATGTAAGTCTTTCGATTAATGACCATCTCTCTGGTGATGATGGTGGGTCCTGTCCGTGAATTTACGGCTTCAAGAAGTATTTCCTCAAGTTCCCCGCTGCCCAATGAGTCACTGGGAAAAGGCACTTCCTTGCCCAGCCACAGTGAATTCACCGTGCTGGCCTTCTCATTCATCAGCACCACCTGATGGTCGAGATTAATTACCAGCACGGCATCGGAGAGACAGTCAATAATCGTGCTGCTTTTTGAACGTTCGTGTGCAACCTCCAGCAGCCGCTCTTCGCGTTCTTTGCGCAATCGTCTGGCATCCAATTCAAGGCGGCGAATTTCCAGACCCTGTTGAATCGGAAGCAGCAATTCGTCTGGCGTAAAGGGTTTGGAAATGTATCCGAAGGCACCTCGTTTTGTCGCTCCCACAGCAGATTCAATGGAGACATTGGCTGTTATGACCAGTAAAACCACATCCTGGTCCATTGACCGAATCTTTTCGATCAGTTCGATACCGCCCATGCCCGGCATTTTCAAATCTATGAGGGCAGCGGAGAAATCGCCGTGTTTTTTAAATTCCTCCAATCCGCTCAGGCCGTCAGGGGCGGTAACCACCTCATAGCCTTCGTGATTGAGTACTTTCCGGCAACCTTCCCGCATGCCGTATTCATCGTCAACGACAAGTATTTTTGTTTTCTGTTGCGCCATTACTTGTTTTTGAATATGTTATTGACTTTTTCGATCAACTCGTATCGATCTACCGGTTTTCTTAGAAATACATCGGTGGGATACCACATATCTTCCGGATAAATACTTTGTACCGGCTGGGAGGTTACAACAATGATAGGAATGTGGCGGGTGTCCTGCCGGTCACGCAACACCTGGGCGACATCGGCGCCTTCATAGGAAGTCTGCATGGCAATATCGAGAATGATCAGATCCGGCGGATCCTCATCGACTTTTTGAATACATTCTTCTCCGTTATAGGCCACTGCTATATCATAACCTTCTTTTTGAAGAACGACTTTTTCAATCTCGATAAAGTCCGCGTCATCATCAACAATCAGTATTTTACCTCTGGATCTGGGCTTGTCTTCTTTGAAACTCATTTCATTACTCCTTTCCATTATGAAAATAAAGTTGCACTGCTATAATCATCGTCCCTTTGAAGTTAACCTTCAGCCATATGGTATGGAATCCATACCGTGAAGGTTGCCCCTTCACCCGGGCGGCTTTTCACAGTAATGTTGCCGGAATGCATTTTCACCACGCCGTAGGCGATGGCGAGGCCGAGGCCCGTGCCCGTGCCCATCTCCTTGGTCGTAAAAAACGGCGTAAAGAGATTGGGTATATTTTCTTCCGGAATTCCGCAGCCGTTGTCCGACACAATGACTTCCATTGCATCTCCATCAGGTGTGTTTCTTGCTGATATTGATACCTCACCGTTGGCTGAGACCGCGTCAATACCATTGTTTACCAGGTTGACCAGCATTTGTTTGAACTGGTCGAAGTCAATGTCAATCGGCAGGATATTGTCCGATGTGTGGGCTGTCAGAACAACATTTTTCTCCTGTGCCTTGACATTCATGATTGAAATCACTTCATTAATGAGCAGCGCAGGGTCTGTTGAACTTTTGGATATCTTCGATTGTCTGGCAAAATCCAGAAGACCCCGGACAATGCTTTTACATCGGTCGGCTTCGCTGACAATCATTTCGATATCCCTTCGCTTCGGATCATCCAATGGCATTTCTTTCAGCAGCATGTGAGAAAAAACAAGGATCGTTCCAAGGGGATTATTTATTTCATGTGCAACCCCGGCCGAAAGCTGCCCTACAGAGGCCAGCTTTTCTTTCTGAACCAGCAGTTCCTGTTTTTCCTTCAGCTCACGGTATGCTATTTTCAAATCTTCATCAGCAGCTTCAATTTTACCCTGAAGCTTCTCGTAACTATTTTTCAATTCAAGGCACATCTTTTTAAACGAGACGGTCAGGTCACCGATTTCGTCAGTGGTGGTGACATCGATAGGGTATTCGAAATTGCCTTTTTCAATTTCCCCTGCCGCCTGTTTAAGATTCTGAACCGGTTTTATCATTGTGTTGGCGATAAAACCTGCGATGAACAATACCAAGGTAATACCGGCGCAGGTAACACCCAGGAAAATCCAGAACGCGTTGGCCTTCATATCGGAATATTTCTTTTCCAGGATACCCACATAAAGCATCCCGATAGGAGTGCCGTCCGCATTTCTGATCGGAGAATAGGCGGTCAGGTACCAGTCATTAACAACAAAGGCCCTTGCGGTCCATATTTTGCCCTTGCCAATGACCAGATCATAAACCTCGCTGGAAACGCGGGTGCCGATTGCTCGTTCGCCGTTCTTTAACATGACATTGGTTGAAATCCGGAGGTCTTCCTGGAAAATGGTTGCCGTGCCGATGTCCTTCCCCTCGTATTTGACCCCTTGATATACAATCTCTTTGATTTTATCAACGATTTCAAAGTCGCGGTTAATCAATACGCCGCCATAAAGCACCCCAAGCAGATTTCCCTCTTCATCCAGCAGTGGAATGGCGGCTTTCATTACCATTCCCGACGTATTTTCCTTTGTTTGCGTGGGTCTGGAATGCGGGGTGGGAACGTACCAGATCCTAGCCTGTTTTGCAAGGTCCGGTGACTCCTTAACCAGTTTCTCACGGGGCAAGATCTGGGTATGGGCTGCCGGGACTCGCAGGCGAAGCGCTTTTCCGACAATTTCGTCATCTGACTGGCTGTCTCCATAGACAGCCGGCGATCGCGAGCGAACCCGCACGATTCCGTTGTTGTCAGTAACAGCAAGAAAATCAAGATTTTCTTTAATCCTGGCCGCTTCAAGTTTTGCAGTTAATATGGTTTGGTTCTCGCCGGCCGGCATCTCGCCGGAAGAAAGCTCTTGAGCAGCGATAAAAATGAGTGCAGTCTTAATGTGTTCAAATCGATGTTGATAGAATTGGCGGGCGGAATTTAAATCCAGCGCGACTTTCCCCTGTGCTTCACGGACAATCCCGCTGTCGATAAGATACACTCCTACAGCTGTCGAAATGACGCCGGGAATCACAATAACCGTAAGAAAGCTTGCGATAAGTTTGGTTTTGAGTGAAAATTTCATCGAATACGTTGTTAAGAAGCTGTTTTTATGGATCGGATCAAATAAAAATTTCGAATTTTGTATCGATTTTTAAATCTACCTTAACATCCAAATAAATGGAAACGAAAAAAATACAAAATTTGCTGCAGAGTGTCCAGTCTTAAATGCGGTTTTTTATTGAAGCGTACCCCGCTAGCCAGCTGCAGGGAACTCGCCGGTTAAATCAGAGGTCATAATTGCCATCCATATCGAGAATAAATTCGTTTGGACGCTCTCCAACGATCACCTTGAATGTGCCATTGCCTTTGATGCCGACGAGTTTGCCCGTTCCCTTATAGGTTTCCCAGTTTCCTGTTGTGATTTTGGTATCCCCGTCACGATGCCCCTCAAAACGGCTGTAGACCGAACCGTATTGGTAGTTGGTAATCGCATAACCCTGCATGGACCCGGTACCTTTGATGCGGTCATGATAGTTGACGCTGCGGCGTGAGACAAATTCACCCGCCACACCCGGTGCATACTCAATCGGTTCACCTTCCATTTCTACCAGCATCAATGAATGGTCAGGTTCATCATGGACATAAAGCGCCTCTCTTCGGGTAATGTGAAGTTTATAACCGGCTGAATAGTTACACAAAAACAAAATTATACGGCGTCATGCGCCATCAATAAAGCTGACATTTCAAACTCGGCAATTATGACTCTGCTTTACTTCCGGTTTTTTTGATACCAATCTTGGCTAATTCAGCGAGTATCTCAAATTCACGATCGCATGCACCTGCAACAGTATCTTGTGCATAAATATTCCGATATTACCAGCCCGCGGACCTATCGCCGATTTGCGATAGGCCGTGTACGCAACCTGCGGGTAAATTGGTAACGGCTGGGGCATTTTTACCCAACAATAAAATTATCCAAAGATTATAATATATTGAGAGACTATCCAGTCAGGCGATGGGGTATATCCCCCTCTCTTCCCCTTCGGTTTACAGGTCCACTTCCATTATAACCAACCGAAATCAGAGTGTTTTCTAAATTTACTCTATATTGGCACAGAGTTTGCTCATATGTAAAGATAGTGAGGTGCCTGGCAGTCGCCGGCCACTATAACGAAGAAAACATCCGGGCCTATAGCCCGACCCTTTAAACAAATGGGCGCAAGCCTGAAAGCGGAGGGCGGTTTATGTCAGAGGAAGCAATCGTAATTGGGAAAAGAGAAAGTATCTTCAAAGACAAGGTGATGGAGATTCTGCCCGACGGTGGAAATCTGAACCTTTGTTTGACGTGCGGTGCATGCGCGTCGGGTTGTCCTGCCACGGGTCTGGCAGATTTGGATCCCAGAAAATTTTTGCGGATGGCATCCCTGGGAATGGACGAAGAAATTACCAGCACGCCCTGGGTGTGGATGTGTACCATGTGCCAGCGCTGCATTTATGTTTGCCCGATGCAGATCGACATTCCGCAGCTGGTTTTCAATGCCCGGGCGAGCTGGCCCAGGGAAGAGCGCCCCAAGGGTATCCTGGGGTCATGTGACATGGCATTGAAACATGACACCTGCAGTGCCATGGGGACACCTGAGGAAGATTTTAGGTTTGTTGTCGAGGACGTGCTTGAGGAATACAGAGAAGCCCAGCCAGAATTCAAGGATATGCAGGCACCGATCGACAAGCAGAGGGCTGAATTCTATTTGAACCAGAATTCCCGTGAGCCGGTGACCGAGCCGGATGAAATGGTGCCGCTCTGGAAGATTCTTCATCTTGCAGGAGCTGACTGGACCTATGGTACCAAGGGTTGGGCGGCAGAAAACTACTGCATGTTCCTGAGCGATAACGAGAGCTGGGAACATATTATCCGGGTAAAGGCCAAAGCGGTGGATGATTTGAAATCCAAGTGTTGGCTCAATACCGAGTGAGGGCACGAACTTTTTGCAGTCCGGGCCGGGCTGAAAAAATTCAACATTGAGCACAACTTTGAAATCGAAAGCATCATTCGAATGTATGCAAAGTGGATTAGTGAAGGCAAGTTAAAGGTCAATTCCGACTGGAACAAGGACTTAAAGATCAAGTTCACTGTTCAGGATCCGTGCCAGCTGGTGCGCAAGACTTTTGGTGATCCGGTGGCGGATGACCTGCGCTATACGGTAAAGGCGGTTGTGGGCGAAGAGAATTTTATTGAAATGGATCCCAACAAGTCTAACAACTACTGCTGCGGCGGCGGCGGCGGTTTTCTCCAGTCCGGGTATGTAGATGAACGTCGTGCCTACGGCAGGTTCAAAGCAAACCAGATCCTGGACACAAAGGCTGATTATTGTATTACGCCGTGCCACAACTGCCATGCCCAGATCCACGACCTGAGTGAAGAACGCAATCATGCGTGGCAGACGGTCCACTTGTGGACGTTAATATGTCTTTCCCTGGGGATTCTTGGGCCAAACGAACGTGAATATTTGGGTGACGATCTTAAAGAAGTGAATGTCTTTCACCCTGAATCAGCGATGTAATATACCAAAGAAAGTCACAGCACAGATCAGCCCCTGGTCGTTCTTGCCGGCCAGGGGCTTTTATTTAGTCTTGAAGAACCGGGTTCATTGGTCCAGTTTAGAGATATCTGGCCCTGCCAAAGATCATTAAAAGTGCTAAAGTTTGAAGTGAGCTAAAGCCCGCCCTGGTGCGACTCGTACATATATATTAATGGCCCATGCATTATTCCAAACCGGACTTTCAAAATATAGAGTGCTGGTGATCGGTCTGGGCCAGGGTTAAGGTATTCTGCCAATTTTATATGAATAGATGGAACGAAGCGACACCTTAACTTTAGGCACCTCGAATTTTAGCTCACAAGACACTTCATTTGCGGTAGTATTAACCCCTCCTGAGAATAAATCAAAGCCAGTTTTTTGAAAGTATGCCGGGCTTTATTCGCCCGAGGATTTTTGAAAGGTCGCATCAAGGGCCTCAACAGCCTTGGCCAGGTCCTTATCACTGATGACAACGGAAATAGAAGAAACCGTACACCCCATAGCCAGTAGAGCTATACCAGCGTTTTCCAGGGCTGCTCTTAGTGTGTGGACAATACCGTAGCGGTCCCCAAAATGGGGTCCGTGAATAAACAATGCTGACACTCGGGGATGACGCCGGGCGATCGTAGTGCCAAGGTGACGGGAAAAAGCGCGTCTGATCGCTGCGGTCTGGTTTCTAGG
>JBHPCZ010000142.1:0-7765 GCA_042573625.1 Thermodesulfobacteriota bacterium | reverse complement strand
GGCTTCTGACTTCGAGGAAGACCTTGTTGTCTTTGATACTGAAGCGCCTGAACAGGGAGACGTCCACTCGATCTCAAGCTCCGACACAGAGTCTGTGTTAAAGGCCCTTGTCATGGGAACACGGGACTACGCTGCGAAGTGCGGCTTTCCAAAGGCGGTTGTCGGGTTGAGCGGAGGGATTGATTCCGCAGTCACTGCATGCATTGCCGCAATGGCCCTTGGAAAAGAAAACCTCACGGTTGTGTTTATGCCGTCTCGATATACTTCAAAAGAAAACCATGAAGATACAAAAATGTTTGCAGAAAATATGGGAATACCCCTTGAGCATATCCCAATTGACGGCATGTACCAAGAATTTTTAAAATACCTGTCACCCGATTTCAGGGAAAGTGAACTGGGGATTACGGAACAGAATATACAGGCGAGAATTAGAGGGAGCATTTTGATGGGATTGTCCAACCGTCAGGGCAGCATCGTCCTTTCAACGGGAAACAAATCCGAGCTGGCTGTTGGCTATTGTACCCTTTACGGCGATATGAGCGGTGGTCTATCGATCATCTCGGACGTCCCTAAAACCATGGTCTATGAACTCGCCCATTTCATTAACAAGAAAAACGCATATATCCCTCAACGGATCATCGACAAGGCTCCTTCAGCCGAACTCAAACCGGATCAGACAGACCAGGATGACCTGCCGCCATACGATATTCTTGATCAGATATTGAAAGGGTATATCGAAGACCTCAAAGGAGTGGATGAGCTGGTTGGAATGGGATTTGATAGAGATCTTGTGAAGGGCGTCATATCAAAGATTCATCGTAATGAATACAAGCGGCACCAGGCAGCCCCGTGTCTGAAAGTGACGTCAAAGGCCTTCGGCTATGGAAGAAGATATCCGCTGGCGCAAAGATACACACCGACATAGTTGCGCCTTAAACCCCCCGCCTCCGGCGGAGAACCCGGAAAGGTTCAACCGATCCGGGGTGCTCTGATAAACGAGGCCTAACTCAACCAGTGTGTTGAATATCGAATATCCAATATTCAATGTCGAATATAGAAGGAAAACGGTAGGTTTGCCTTCGGGTTGGATTTTTTGTGTAATTTGGTGCTACCATATACCAAAAGGTAGAGAAGAGAACACTGCATTATTCGACATTCCTTGTTGGATATTGGATATTCGGCAACTTTTAAAATAGCGACTGTCTTCAAGGCCTGGAGCGATGCCTCCCGCTATGCGGGAGAAGAGCTCACTCTGAAAATTTCATTCAAAACCGCACCAGGAAGTGATTTTTTCAATCGGCTCCCGGACGCTCTTCACCTGGTTTGCCGGAAACTCCCAGTTGGGATGGCCGATGGCAATAGATGTCATGATCCTTTTGTCCTCGGGGATTTCGGCATGCGACCTCAAAACCTCAGGATACAGAACACCCTGGTTCCCAATGCAGGTGCCTAAACCAAAAGCCGGCGCGGCCAGACAGATATTTTGAACCACCATCCCGATATCAAGCGATGGGCGAGCTTCGGGCAGCATGCGGTCCATAGTGACAATAATCACCGACGGCGCGTTGAAGTATCGAAACCCTCGCTCCATCCATTTTGCCCTTCTGGTTTTGTCTTCTCTGGAAATATCCATGAGTTTGAAAAGCTGTTTGGCGATCTCTACCTGGCGACGGCGATAAATGCTGTTGGAAGGCCATTCAAAAGCCTCATATTCAGGATTCGGCGGCGTTCCAGAGTTCAGTTTTTCAATATTGGCGTTTCGAACATCCTCCAGCACATTTCCGCCGATGACGAAGAACTCCCATGGTTGCGCGTTTGATGCAGAGGGAGCCCGGCTTGCAATCTCCAGAATTTCCCTGAGTAGCGCTTTGGGAACAGGATCGGGCTTAAAGTCCCTGATACTCTTTCTCATTTTTATGGCTTCCGTGATGTCCAACGATCGGCTCCTTTCTTTACCTGTCTTCATTCAACCCACATACTTCCCCTGGCGGGAATCCCTTTTTTGCAGCGTACTTCTTATCAGGGCCAGTGTTTCTGATTTTCGAAGTGACCATGCAGGGGCAACAAGCTCTTCTGGCTGAGGATCTCCGGTAAGGCGCTGAATGATTACATTCTCCGGGATACGTTCTAGAAAATCGCAAACAAGGTCGACATATTCCTGTTGTTCAAGGCACCTGAATCCCCCGGACTGATATAGCTCATGAAGTTTCGTCCCTTTGGCAACATAAAGAAGGTGTATTTTAACGCCATCGATCGCCATATCTGCGATGGCTCTTGCCGTTTCAAGCATATGGTTTCGTTCTTCCTGGGGAAGGCCGAGTATGACATGGGCGCATGTCTTTATTCCTCTGTTTCGGGTTGCTTCAACGGCATTTTGAAAACACTCAACATCATGGCCGCGATTGATTAAGGATAGTGTGGAATTATGGGCGGACTGCAGCCCGTATTCGACCCAGACAAGATATCTGCTACAATATTCTTCTAGAAGGTCTAAAACAGGTTCATCCACGCAATCAGGCCTTGTGCCGATTGAAAGGCCGACGATGTCCTCTACGGAAAGGGCCTCCCGGTAAAAGCGCTTCAGCTTTTCAACAGGCGCATAGGTATTTGAAAACGACTGGAAATAGGCGATGAATTTTTTAGCATTATACCGCCTGGAAAGCACCTTTTTCCCCATGACAAGCTGGTCTGTTATGGAGTGGCCTTTTGCGTAAGCACCCGTTCCGGACCCTCGGGCATTACAGTATATACACCCACCGGTTGAAACGCTGCCGTCTCTGTTCGGACAGGAGAGGCCTGCATCGATGCTTATTTTCTGCACCCTGCATCCGAATATGCTTCTCAGATAAGTGTTTAAATCGTTGTATCTATTATCCATGATAATGATTCCGGTGCTTGACCTGGTTCTAAAGCAGCTATATTATATACTCTTTCACGCCAAATTTGTAAAACATCAATGGTAAAATAATCGTTTATGGGCTTTAACCAAAGAAAATATGACCTTATCGTTGTCGGTGCCGGCCATGCAGGCTGCGAAGCCGCCCTGGCAGCCGCCAGAATGGGATGCACTGTTCTTCTCATGGCCATTGATCTGGACAAGGTTGCTGCGATGCCTTGCAGCCCGTCCATCGGCGGTATGGCAAAAGGGCAGCTGGTTAAAGAGATCGATGCGCTGGGCGGCGAAATGGCGAAAAATTCGGATAAAACCGCCATTCAATACAAGACACTGAACACGAAAAGAGGGCCTGCCGTCCATTCCTCCAGGACGCAGAATGATAAGATCCGCTACCATATGGCCATGAAAAATGTCATCGAAAAGCAACCCAACCTGGACCTCAAACAGGCCATGGTTGAACGGCTGGTGGTTGAGGGCGGCAAAATTCGCGGAGTGGAGGATCAAACCGGCTTCGGATATCAAGCAGAGGCTGTTATTTTGGCTACGGGAACATTTCTAAGTGGTTTGATCCACATCGGATTTAATTCCATTAAAGCAGGTAGAGCAGGCGAGTTCGCCTCTTACGACCTCCCTGCAAACCTGATAGAACTCGGTTTCCAAATGGGTAGAATGAAAACCGGCACCCCTCCCCGTCTAAAAAAATCGAGCATTGATTTTGATGGTTTTAAAGCGCATCAGGCAGACCAGGCGCCCACACCATTTTCGTTTTTCACTGAAAAGATTACGATGCCGCAACTTCCAAGCTTTATGGGATATACAAATCCGAAAAGCCACGAGATCATGAGAAAAAATCTCAAACACAGCGCCCTGTATGGCGGAATCATTAAAGGCGTTTCAGCCAGGTATTGCCCTTCGTTCGAAGACAAAGTGGTCAGATTCCCCGACAAGAAAAGGCATCAGGTAATCCTTGAACCAGAGGGTATTGATACGGATGAAGTTTATGCCAGCGGACTCGGGAACAGTCTTCCCATGGAGATACAGATCCAATTTGTCAGGTCTGTTGAAGGGCTCGAAGAAGCTGAGATCATGCGGCCTGCATACGCGATTGAATATGACTATGTCAACCCTGTCCAGCTTACACCCACCCTTGAAACAAAATCGATATCAGGCCTTTACATGGCCGGTCAAATAAACGGAACATCGGGTTATGAAGAGGCCGCCGCACAAGGAATCTGGGCGGGTATCAATGCTGCGTGCAGGGTGCAGGCAAGACCAAAATTCATTCTGGACAGGTCCCAGGCTTACATGGGGGTGATGATCGATGATCTTGTCACGAGGGGAACTCGGGAACCTTACCGCATGTTTACGTCAAGGGCAGAATACAGATTGATGCTGAGAGAAGACAATGCAGATCTTCGACTGATGGAAATAGGACATGAACTTGATCTGATCGATAACGATACAATCAAGGATGTAAGAGACCGAAAAAAACAGATCGCAAAAGAGATAAAGCGAATAAAGAAAACCGTAATAAAACCGTCAAAGGATACCAATGACTATCTGCAAAGCCGTGGGACAAAGCCCCTGAATGACGGGATATATCTTGAACAACTTCTGAAAAGAACTGAACTGGATTATCATACTGTTGAAGTACTGGCCAAAAGTCCATATGACATCACCCAAAAGGTAACCCAGCAGGTGGAAATAGAGATTAAATATGAGGGCTATATCAAAAAGCAGTTTCGGGAAATTGAACGGTTTAAAAACCTGGAAAGGATGAGAATACCCGAAGATTTTGACTACAACAGCGTACACGGCCTTTCAAACGAACTGAAAGAAAAGCTATCTTCCGTTCAGCCGACCTCTCTGGGCCAGGCTTCTCGTATCGATGGATTTACCCCTGCAGCGCTTTCCGTGCTCATGATCGCCATGAAAGCTTCTGAAAAAAAATGGAAGGTTAAAGATTGAACACCGCGAATTGTTAACCTTCAAATGAATGTCTCTTGACACGTATAGATTTTCAACTTATCTTTATTATTAACAATTTTTCATTATTTTGAACCCAACAATAAGGACATCTAAGAATGGCTGGAACGGACTATTATAAAATACTTGGGGTAAGCAAAACCGATTCTGATGAAGCGATCAAAAAGGCTTACCGTAAACTTGCCATGAAATACCACCCCGACCACGCCAAGGGGGATAAAAGCGCTGAGGAAAAGTTTAAACAGATCAGTGAAGCCTATGCGGTTCTCAGCGACAAGGAAAAGCGGTCCCACTACGACACCTTCGGATCGACCGATTTTCACCAGCGTTATTCACAGGATGATATCTTTAAGGGATTTGATTTCTCCAGTATATTTCAAGAGTTCGGTTTCGGCGGGGCAGGTCCTTTTGGGAACCGGGGCGGTGGTTTCCGGTTTTCATTTGGCGGAGACACCCCCTTTGGGACGCATGCGGGACACCCACAGGCGAATTTAAAAGGCGCTGATCTGATATACGAACTTCCCTTAACATTGCAGGAAATATTCACGGGAACCAGCAAGACCATATCTTTTCAGCATGGCGGTCGTTCTGAAAAGATGACGGTAAAGATCCCCAAGGGAATGACTTCAGGAAAAAAATTGCGCCTGGCCGGTAAAGGTGAACCCGGTCCGATGGGGGGGGCTCCGGGAGACCTCTATATTAAATCCAAAGTTATTGATAATCCCGTTTATGGTGTTGAAGAGAATGACCTGCATTTAACACGCGAAATCAAGCTGAGCGAAGCCATTCTTGGAGCCAATATATCCATTCCAACCGTTGACGGAAAGGAATTAAGCTTGAAAATACCTCCTGGAATAAAGCACAAAACAAAAATGCGCCTTACCGGCCATGGCCTTCCCCGTATGCAGGATAAAGGCAAAGGGGATCTGTATGTCCATATCCATATCAAAATGCCCAAACATCTAACCGAAGAACAAGAAAAGCTGATTAAGGAACTGGGCAAAGTCGGACTGTAGTAAGAGAGCAAATTTATTGACAAGAGCGCCCTTTCATTGTAATATCAATAAAATTGATGCAGTTATCCGGGTTGCTTGCTGCTTTGAACTGCAATCTGAAAATTCTAAAATGCCTGACTTATTACCTGTTCTGACAAAAGATGATATTCACAAGCTGGTCGGTACGATTGCTCGCAGAATCTCTTTGGACTATAAAGATCGAGAACTCGTTCTTATCGGGGTTTTAAAAGGTGCTTTCATTTTTTTATCGGATCTCATCCAGAATCTTACGATCCCGGTTAAGGTGGACTTCGTAGGCGCCTCAAGCTATTCTTCCGGAACTTCATCATCAGGAAACATCCGGTTAACCAAAGAAGTAGATATTGATCTGAGAAACAAAGACATATTAATCGTTGAAGACATCGTCGATACTGGTTTGACTTTATCTTATCTGGTTGATTATCTGAAGTCATTTAATCCAAAGACGATAAAAATCTGTACCCTGATAGACAAGCATGAACGCCGTGAAGCAAAGGTCAATATTGACTATGTATGCCATGTGTGTGATAAAGGATTCCTTGTCGGTTATGGGCTTGATTATTTGGAAGACTACAGGGATTTGCCGGGAATTTACCATCTGAAAATATAGCCAGTGGGGTGTGCCATGATTGTTACCTGCAACAAATGCAATTCCAGTTTTAGTCTGGATGAACATCTTTTAAAGCAAACAGGCTCCAAGGTTCGATGTTCAATATGTGAAGATATATTTGTGGCCTATCCACCGGTTCCCGATGAGGTAGCTGAAAAGCCCATTGAAGATATGCCAGATATTGAAACCGAATCAGAGCCTCAAGACCTTGAGACCGTGGCTGATGAGGGAACTGAAGAAACACTTGAGGATCTCGATTTTGAACTCGATACGGAAGCTGAGACCGACGAGGCGCCAGAGACGATCGAACCCGAAATTGAACCTGAAGCTGTAGAAGAAGATGACTTGTCACTCGAAGATCTCGACCTTGATCTAGATTTGGAACCGGAGATCGACGAAGCCCCTGAGGAGGCAGAACCCGAAATTGAACCTGAAGCTGTAGAAGAAGATGACTTGTCACTCGAAGATCTCGACCTTGATCTCGATTTGGAACCGGAAATCGACGAAGCCCCTGAAGCGGCCGAACCCGAAGCTATAGAGGAAGATGAATTGTCACTCGAAGATTTCGACCTTGATCTCGATTTGGAACCGGATGTCGACGAAGCCCCTGAAGCGGCTGAACCCGAAGCTATAGAGAAAGATGAATTGTCACTCGAGGATCTCGACCTTGATCTCGAAATAGAACCGAAAATCGATGAGGCGCCTGAAGCGGCCGAACTCGAAGCTATAGAGGAAGATGAATTGTCACTCGAGGATTTCGACCTCGATCTAGAAGTAGAACCGGAAATCGACGAGGCGCCTGAAGCGGCTGAACCCGAAGTCGAACTCGGGGAAGAAGAACTCGACCTCTCGGACCTCGAAGAAACTCTGGTGCTGGATGATGAACCAGCAGCGGAGACTGTGGAGACTTCTGAAGATCTTGAACTCGACCTGGACCTGGAACCGGCGGTCGACGAGGCGCCTGAAGCAGCTGAACTTGAGACAGACGAACTTGACCTGTCTGACTTGGAGCAGTTGTTGGACGAAGAAGCGCCGGTTGAAGAAGCCGAAGAACCGTCTGAGGACCTCGAACTTGATTTCGATATGGAACCGGCGGTCGATGAAGCGCCTGAAGCAGCTGAATCCGAGGTAGACGAACTTGACCTGTCTGACTTGGAGCAGTTGTTGGATGAAGAAGCACCGGTTGAAGAAGCCGAAGAAACGCCGGAGGACCTCGAACTTGATTTCGATATGGAACCG